>DASZWD010000054.1 GCA_035546775.1 Acidimicrobiales bacterium | reverse complement strand
CGTCTTGTCCTTGCCCCCACACGCGCCGAGCAGGGCTGCGAGGACAACAAAGGCAACAAACAGCCGACGCACGGTGGCGAGGTTAGAGGGGTCACACCGCTTCGGTACATTCACCTCGGATGCAACCCGCGGGTTACCACGGCATCGGCATGGCGCGCTTGGCTCGGCGCGACCGGGCCGCGGCCGGCGTCGACCGGGCGACGCTGAAGCGCGCCTGGAGTTTTGCCGGCAAGTACCGCGTCCAGCTCTTCCTCTACATGGCCACGATCGTCGTGATCTCCTTCGTGGCCGCGGCGCCGCCGCTGGTGTTCAAACGGCTGATCGACACCGCCATCCCGCACGAGAACCTCCGGCAGGTGAACGTGCTGTTCGTCCTCGCCGTGGGCTTGGCGCTGGCGGAATCGGCGCTGCGGTCGCTGTCGCGCTGGTTCGGCGCCCACATCGGCGAGAGCCTGATCTTCGACCTGCGGGTAGCGATGTTCGAACGCGGCCAGCAACTCCCGCTCGCCTTCTTCACCCGCACGCAGACGGGCGCACTGCTCAACCGCATGAGCTCCGACGTGGTGGGCGCTCAAGCCACGATCGGCACCATTGCCACGGTGTGGTCCGACATCTGCCTGCTGGCGACCGTGGTCGTGGTGATGCTGAAGCTGTCGTGGCAGGTCACGCTGGCGTCGCTCACGATCATCCCCATCCTCATCGCCGTCGACCGCTGGCTGAGCCCGCGCATCGTGGCCATGAACCGCCAGCGCATGCAGCTCCAAGGGACGATGTCGGCCACGATCGCCGAGCGCTTCAACGTGAGCGGCGCGCTGCTCGTCAAGTTGTTCGGCCGCGCCAAGAGCGAGCGCGACATGTTCGCCGAGACCGCCGGGACGGTGCGCGACACGGGCGTGCAGCTCGCGATGGTCAGCCGGCTGTACTACGCGTCGCTCACGCTCGCCGGCGCGCTCGGCACCGCGGCGGTGTACTGGCTCGGCGCCCGCGCCGTCATCAGCGGATCGCTCAAGATCGGTTCGCTCGTCGCCCTGTCGCTGTACGTGACGCGGCTGTATTCGCCGCTGACCGACCTGGCGTCGTCGCGAGTCGACCTGCTCGGCGCCCTCGTCAGCTTCGAACGCTGCTTCGAGATTCTCGACGCGCCGACGCCGATCGTCGACGCGCCCGACGCCGTCGACCTCGTCAACTGTCGCGGTGAGATCACGTTCCACGACGTGCGCTTCCGCTATCCGGCACCGTCCGCGGTGTCGGTGATGTCGCTCGAGGGCGACGGGGAGACGCCGCTGTCCGACGAGCCCTCCGCCGAGATCCTCCACGGCGTGTCCTTCACCGCCGAGCCGGGCCAGCTCGTCGCACTCGTCGGGCCGTCCGGAGCGGGCAAGACGACGATCAGCAATCTGATCCCGCGCCTGTACGACGTGACGGGCGGCGCTGTGAAAATCGACGGCCACGACGTGCGCTCGCTCACGCTCGGCAGCCTGCGCGCCGCCATCGGCGTCGTCACACAAGACCCACATCTGTTCCACGACACCGTCGAGCACAACCTGCGCTACGCCGCGCCCGACGCCACCACCGAACAACTCCACGACGCCTGCCGCAAGGCGCGCATCCACGACGTGATCGCCGCGCTACCCGACGGCTACGACACCGTCGTGGGCGAGCGCGGCTACCGGCTGTCAGGCGGCGAGAAACAGCGCGTGGCGATCGCCCGCCTGCTGCTGAAGGACCCGGCCATCGTCATCCTCGACGAGGCCACCAACAGTCTCGACGCCGAAACCGAGGCGCTCGTGCAGGAGGCGCTCAGCCACGCCCTCGTCGGGCGCACCGCGGTGGTCATCGCCCACCGCCTCTCGACGATTCACGACGCCGACCAGATCCTCGTGGTCGACGCCGGCCAGATCATCCAGCGCGGCACCCACCGCGAACTGATCGCGACCGGCGGCCTCTACGCGGAACTGACCGAGCGCCTCGCCACGAACTAGGGCGTAACCGTCACGGTGCCATTCATTCCCGCATGAATGGAGCACTGGTAGGAGTACGTTCCGGGCTTGGAATAGACGTGGGTCACCGTGAACTTCGAGCCGGCCTTGTGCGTGATGCCGTCGTCGCCGTGCAGGTCGTGCACGATGCTGCCGTCGACATCCCACTCGACCACGTCGCCGACCTTGACGGTCACTTCCTGGGGCGTCCACGTCGTGCCCTCAGCCTTGATGACCGCCGCCGGGGCCGTGCCGCTCGCCTGGGTCGTCGTCGTTGCCTTCTTCGAGCCGCCGCCGCCACAGGCAGCGCCACCCACCATCGTCAATGCCGCTACTGCGACGAGGATCTTGCGCATAGGCCCATCCTTCCAGCCGCGCCGCGGCGCTCCAAAACAGCACTCATCGGCGGCTCGGGTGCAGCCAGCCGTCGATCACGGCGACCAGCTCGGCCAGCGACTCGATGGTGGCGTCGGGATTGACGACGTAGTCGTCGTCTTCCGGGCCCGGCACGACCAGCACCGCCCGCATTCCCGCTGATTGGGCCCCGAACACGTCGTCGTAACGCCGGTCGCCGACGAATACCGCCCGCGCCGGTCGGACGTCGAGAGCGCGCAGCGTCGTCCGGAACGCGATCGGGTGCGGCTTCACGTGGGTCAGCTCCGAGGAGTAGACGCGCTCGTCGATGAACTCGGCGAGCCCGTCGCGTTCGAGGAGCTCCTCGTGGAACGACCGCGGCCAGTGCGTATTCGACAGCAGCGCCGTCTTGAGGCCCATCCCCTTGAGCGCGGCGAGCATGGGCACGGCGTCGTCCTTGTGGCGCAATTCGAGCTCCCACGCTTCGAAGTACTTGCCCGCGGCCAGCTGGAACTCCGCTTCGGCCAACTCCACGTCGTGCTCGGCCATGGCGGCGGCGAAGATGTCCTCGATCCTGCCGGAGCGTTGGGCGCCGCGGATCTGGGCCCACACGTCGTGCTCGGCCCGCATGAGCGCAGCGGCCAGGTCGTCGATGCGCGCCGGGTCGATGGCGGCAGCCGCAGCCCGCCAGAACTCGGGCACCTGCGCCTGCGGCACCCAGTGCGACAGCGTCCCACCCCAATCAAAAATCACCGCCTCGACGGGTTCAACCATTGGAAGCGACAGTAGACGTGAGGCCGCCGGCGCTAGGCGTCTAAGAAGTACATGCCGCCGTCGGGGTGGTGGCCGACGTTGGGGCCGTTGGCCCAGTGGTTGATGCCGGTGTAGTGGGCGATGAAGCTGTGGCGGATCGTGCCGGGCACCGCCGGCGGACTGCCGCGATGCACCAGGCGACCGTGCCAGATGAGGACGTCACCCTTCTTGCCGAGGAAGGTCCGCACCTCGGCGCCGCGGCGGGCGATCTCCTCGATCAGGACCGGGTCGAGGATCGCCTCGGTCTTCTTGGGCCACTGGTTGCCCTCGCGGTCCTCGGGCGGCAAGAACAGGCGGATGCGGTCGCGGCGCACCACGGGCCACCGGTGCGAGCCGGGCACGTACTGGAACGGCCCGCTTTCTGGATCGATGTCCTTCACGGCGAACCACACGGCGCAGTACCAACTCTTCGTGCCCGAATAGTTCAGGTAGTCGTCCTGGTGCCAGTTGCGTTCGGTGCTCACGATGCCCGTGAGATTCAGGTTCACTGCCATCGGTTCGCCGATGAGTTCACCGAGCAGATCGACGAGGGGACGGTACACGGACAGGTTGAGCGCCTCGGGCACCGTCAGGTAGGGCGCGCCCTGCGGCCAGCCGCCGAGGTCCTCGAGCTGGCTGCGCCGGGCCCAGTAGGCGTCGAGGAGGTCGTCGGGGATGAACCCCTCCTTCAGCACGAAGCCCTCCTCCCACCATTGACGCTGGTCGGCGGTCAGGGTCGAGGGGTCTACGCCGGCGCGGTCGAGCGGTGGCAAGTCGGAGTCGTCGAGGTGCTCGGTCAAGTCCTCGAGCGTCGGTTGCGGCAGCCGGGGAAGGTAGCGGTCCCACAGGTCGCGCCGAGCGCGTGCCTCGGCGTCGTCCGTCGCGACCACGGCGGGGGCCACGAGCCCTTGGTCTTCGTACAACCGCAGCAGTCGCTGCATCGGACCGGTGCGGCCGACGGTAAGCGCGCCGCGCCGGATACTTGCCCGCACGCCCATGCGCGCAGTGTACGGCCCCAGCGCGACGAGGGGCAGACGCGAAGAGGGGGAGGTCCGAAGACCTCCCCCTCCCCTACAGCGTTGGTGGGATCACCTACGCCGTGCGCGCCTTCCGACGAAGGAAGACACCGATGGTGAGGAGCAGAAGGCCAAGCAGAGCGAGACCTTCAACCGACCCACCAGTGTTCGGCAACGACACCGACGGATGAACCGGCGTTGGCGTGGTACCAGGCGTCGGAGGAACGACCGGCCCAGGACCCGGATGGGGGCAAGGGCAGGGCAGCGGCAGCGGCGGGAGCTCCGGCTGCGGGCAGGTAGGCCCGAAGTCGATGCCCTGACACGTCGCATTCGATGCGATGTTCCCGAAGGCGTTGGCGTTACCCGTGTGGATATTCGCCGTGCCGTCCGACGTGTTGCTAAGAGTCGCCACGTTCGACGCCACTTCGCCAGGAGCCGTAGCCGTGGCGGTGTGGGTCGTCGTGTTGACCGAAGTGTTACCGGCACCAACATTGAGGCCGGAGTTAGCGAAGGCAAGACCGAGATTCAGAGTGGTCGAGTCTTCGCCGTCGACGGTGCCAGTCGCCGAGCGATTGCCCAGCGCGTAGGCATCACCAGTGGTGGCGTTGGCAGTGCCATTCGAGTCGTTGGACTCGGTGATGTCATTGCTCGCCACACCATCATCACCAAGGTTGATGCTGCCCGGGCCGGCCTGAACGAAGCCGGCGAAGACAGTCGAGGTGATGGTGTTGGTAGAGGCATTGCCGACAACGACGTTGAGGCCGGTGTTGGCAAGGCCAAGACCAAGATTGACGACGATGGAATCGCCGTTCGTCATGGTCGTGCTCGTGTTGCCGAAGCCCGTCGCACCACCGGTCGTCAGGTTCGCAGAACCGTTCGACTTGTTGGCGGACGAGACCGTGTTGGCGGCGACAACGTCGTCAGCAACATTGAGGCTGCCGGCGCCCGCTTCGTCGAAGCGCGCGTTCTGAGCATCAGTGATGGTGTTGACGGAGCCATTGCCAACGGCGGCGTTGATGCCGGAGTTACCGACGCCAACACCAATGTTGAACACCAGCGTCGTCGAGTCGTCCGCCGGGGTGGCGTTCGTCTCGGTCGTCGAGGTGTTACCAAATCCGCAGCCGACACCAGTCGTAATGCTGGCGCTGCCGTCGGAGTTGTTGTTCAGCTGCGCCGTGTTGGACGCAACCGCATCGCCACCCACGTTCAGCGAACCGGTACCCGTTTCACGGATAACGGCAGCCTGCGGGCCGATGTTGGTGTTCTGCGAGGCATTGCCAATAGCGGCGTTGAGACCGCTGTTGCCAAGGCCGACACCGAAGTTCACGACGACCGTGGCGTTATCCACGTCCGTGAAGCCGAGACCATCGATGTTGTTGTTGGCCACCTGGTTGACAACGGTGGTGGAACGGTTGCCCGAGCCAACAGCGTCGCCAGTGTGGACCGAAGCCGAACCATTGCTCTGGTTCCACTGCGTGGCGTCATTCACCACGGCAGCGTCGCCGGCAATGCGAAGGCTCCCGGCATCCGATTCACGAATACGCGCCGCCTGAGAATTGGTGACGGTGTTCTGCGAAGCGTTGCCAACCGCCAGGTTGAGACCGCTGTTCGCCACGCCGATACCGACGTTGACGACGAGAGCGTTCTGGTCAACCAGAGCGAAGCCAGAACCGGCAATGTTGCTATTGCTGGCCTGGTTGACGATGGTGGTAGCACCAGCGTCGTTGCCGATGGCGTTGGAAGCACCAGTGGTGATGCTGGCATTGCCATCCGAAGTGTTGCCGCCCTCGCTGGTGTTGCTAGCGACGACGTCGTCGGCACGAAGCGAGCCGGCGCCCGACTCACGCACGAAGGCACGCTGGTTGCTGCCATTGGCATTAACCGAGGCGTTGCCGACCGCGAGGTTCAGACCCGAGTTCGCGATACCGACACCAGCATTCACGACGCCCGCGTTCTGGTCGTTCAGGGTGAAGCCATTACCGGTGATGTTGGTATTGGCGGCCTGATTCACAGTCGTGGTCGACATGTTGCCGGTCGCAGTGGAAGCACCGGTGGTGACACTGGCGCTGCCGTTGCTGTTGTTGGTGTTGCTGGCATCGTTCACCACGGCGAGGTCGCCGGCGCGAATGCTGCCCGCATCCGATTCACGGATGTGAGCAGTCTGCGCGGCGGCCGCGACGTTGATGGAGCCGTTGCCAACGGCGGCGTTGAGGCCGGAGTTGGCCACACCGACGCCGATGTTGGTGACGTTGGCCGTCTGGTCGTTCAGGGCGAAACCATTACCGGTGATGTTGGTATTGGAAGCCTGGTTGACCGTCGTGGTCGACGTCGACCCCGTGGCGGTGGCGGCACCGGTGGTGACGCTCGCCGAACCGTTGGAGTCAGTGCTGGTGGTGGCATTGTTCGACGCCACCAGGTCGTCGGCGCGGATGCTGCCAGCGCCGGTTTCGCGGATCGCGGCGTTCTGCCCAGTGGCAGCCACGTTGATCGAAGCGTTACCGACGGCCGCATTCAGGCCGCTGTTGGAAACCGCGATACCGACGTTGGTCACATTGGCGGTCTGATCAGGCAGGGAGAAACCCGTCCCGTCATGATTCGCCGACTGCGAAACGTTGGTGGTCGCGGCATTGCCGGTGGCCGTGCTCGCACCAGTGGTGATGCTCGCATTGCCGCCCGAGGTGGTGCTCACGGTCGAGTCGTTAGAAGTAACGAGATCGCCCGCGTTGATGCTGCCGGCGCCGGTTTCCCGGATGCCGGCGGTTTGTGCACTGGCGGCGACGTTCAGCGAAGCGTTGCCGACAGCGATGTTGCCACCAGAGTTCGCAGCCGCGATACCGACGTTGACAACGGTCGCATTCTGATCACTCAGCAGGAAGTTGCCACCATTGCTGTTGGCAGCCTGCGAAATGTTCGTGGTGCTTGCACTGTCATTGCCGATGGCGCTGGCGGCGCCGGTGACGATGTTGGCATTGCCGTTCGACGAAGTCGTGGCCGTGCCGTCGTTGCTCGCAACGAGGTCACCCGCGTTCGGGAAGTTGCTGTTCGGCAGCTGAGCCGTCTGGCCAGCAGCCGCAACGTTCAGGGACGCGTTCCCCACTGCGATGTTGCCGCCGGTGTTGGCAACGCCAACGCCGACGCTCACTGCGACAGCCGTCTGATCGGGGAGCGAGAAACCCGCACCGTCGATGTTGGCGGCCTGGGCAACGTTCGTGGTCGAACGGCTGCCCACGGCAGAGCCGGCGCCGGTGGTGATCGACGAGGAGCCATTGCTCTCCGTCTTCGTCGAACCGAAGTTCGCCGCCACTGCGTCGTCGGTACCACCGAAGAGGACCTGAGCGAGCTGACCGACAGCGGCGACCGAAATCGCGACGTTGCCGATAGCCAGGTTCAGGCCGGTGTTGGCAAAGCCAAGGCCGATGTTGGCCGCGATCGCCGTCTGATCCGTGAGCAGGAAGCCGTTGGCGCCATTGGCGTTCGCGGTCTGCGCAAAGGTCGAGTCGGCGGCGCTGCCCACGGAGGTGGCATTGCCGGTGGTGATGCTGGCGGAACCGTCACTGTTGGTGGCGGCATCGCCGAAGTTGCTTGCAACTGCATCCGACTGAGCCGGATTGACGGTCGCGGTCTGTGCCGTGGCAGCAACGTTGATAGAGGCATTGCCAATAGCAGCGTTGAGGCCAGTGTTGGACACACCGAGGCCGAAGTTGATGACGGCAGCGGTCTGGTCGGCCAGGACGATGTCAGCACCATTGGTGTTGACGGCCTGAGCGACGTTGGTGCTGCCCGAGTTGCCGAGCGAGTCGGCAGAGCCGGTGGTGACCGACGCCGAGCCGTTGCTCGTCGTCGTGGCATCACCGAAGTTGGATGCAACAGAGTCGTCGCCGTTGTTGACCACGGTTGCGGCCTGAGCAGCGGCAGCGACGTTCACCGAGCCGTTACCCACGGCAAGGTTGAGACCGGTGTTGGCGATACCGATACCGGCATTGACCACGAGCGCGGTCTGATCAGGCAGCACGAGGCCACCCGTCGAGTTCGCGTTGATCGCCTGAGAGACGTTCGTCGTGGAGTCATTGCCAGTGGCGGAAGCCGCACCAGTCGTGATGGAAGCCGAACCGTTGGACGGATCGGTAGCGGTGCCGAAGTTCGCAGCGACGGTGTCGCCGTTGTTCGCTCCAGCGTTGGTGTCGGCCGCAGTCTGAGCGACAGCCGCAACGTTGGTGGAGGCATTGCCCACGCCAATGTTGCCGCCGGTGTTCGCCACAGCGAGACCGAGGTTGAAGACGTTGGCGTTCTGATCCGTGAGGACAAGCACATGGCCGGTCGTGTTCACGTTGAGCGCCTGGGTGAGATTGGTAGTAGAGCGATTACCGGTAGCGCTGGCGGCGCCAGTGTTGATGCTGGCGGAGCCGTTGCTGTTGGTGCTGGCGGTGCCGTCGTTCGAAGCGACAGCGTCGTCAGCCGGTGGACCTGCACCAGCAACTGCACCTTGGACGGCGTTCGACGTCGAAGTAGCGCCGTTACCGACCGCAGTGTTCAGGCCAGTGTTGGCGAATGCCGCTCCCGCATTCACGGTCGTCGCGTTCTGGTCACCTAGCACGATGACGCCCATGGCGCCAGGTGCATCGATGTTCCGGATCTGCGTGACGCTGTTGGTAGCCACGTTGCCCACTGCATTGGCGTCGCCGGTCATAATGCCGGCCGTGCCGTTGGAGTTGGTCGACGCGGTGCCGGTGTTGCTGGCGACCGAATCGCCGGTTCCAGCGTTCGTCACTGCCGACGCCTGATTGGCGTTGGCGACGTTCGTGGAGCCGTTACCAACCGCGGCGTTACCGCCAGTGTTCGCGCCGGCGATGCCGACGTTCACAATGGTGGCGTTCTGATCGCCCAGGGCGACCACACCGAGGCAGTTGGGACAGTCGATGGAATTCGACTGATTGATGGTGTTGTTCGACGTCGACCCTGTAGCAGACGCGTCACCCGTAGAAATACGGGCGTCGCCGCCGGAGTCGTTGTGAACCGTCGCATCGTTTGTGGCAACCGCATCACCGTTTCCGCCAGTAGCGGTCGCGTTCTGCGTGGCATTGCTGTTGTTCACGGAACCGTTGCCGACTGCCGTATTACCGCCCGTGTTCGCGCCTGCGATGCCAATGTTGACAACAGTCGCGTTCTGGTCGGTAATGGAGACGACACCGTTGTGACCCTGCACCGTCGTCTGCGACACGTTGTTCGTGGCCGAGTTGCCCGTCGAGTTGGCGTTGCCAGTCGTAATGCTGGCGGAACCGTTCGACGAGTTACCCGAATTCGCAGAGTTGGGCGCGACAGCATCATCGCCGCCAGAAGTACTGGCAGCTGCCTGGTTGCTGGTGGCTCCGTTGTTCGAACCATTGCCACCTGCCGTGTTTCCGCCAGTATTCGCTCCTGCTGCACCTGCGTTGGCAGTTGTCGCCGCTTCATCAGCGTGCGCAACCCCGCCAAACATCAGGACAAACAGCATGACCGCGGAGGAAAACAGAAGGGCAATGGCACCGTACTTGGAGCCAGTCCTCTCTTTGCTCGTAACCAATTTCTCACCTCCTTTCGTGTTTTCTCGTTTGTTGGATAGGTAGGTACTGCTGGTTACTGCGGGTACTGCTGGGTGTTGCTTTGTGTTGCTGGGTGAAGCACGCCGCGACGAAGACGCCTCGGCGTTTGGTACGGGGTGCCCGATGCACTGTCATCGGAAGGGGAAGCGTGTTGTTCGCCTCGCCCCACGTCGCCTCTGCTGCACAGAGAGGTCGCACGTCGGCACCCGCAGGTTTACTGGCGGGCCACGCCCGCGTCAAACATTTGGGAGGCGTGAAAGGCGCTGAAACGCGTCAGTACGCCGGGGAAAAACCCTCAACCAAGGGTCTAGATCAGGTTGAGGGTTTGCTCTCTGTGGCGCTGACGAGGGATTTCGTCACCCTTTGTGCTCGTGCACCTCGACGGTCACGATCGAGTAGCGCAGCGTCGGCATGTTGACGTTGTTGCTGGCGCCGGCGTTGATCTTGTCGAGCACGCCGAAGCCCTTCTTGACCTGACCGAACAGCGGGAAGGTCGGATTGAGCGAGGCGCCGCCCGGCCCGCTGATGATGAGGATCTGGCTGCCGTTGGCGTCGGCCGCCTCGTGGGCGAAGAGCATGGCGCCCTTCACGTACTGGCTCGAGGAGGCGGGCAGGCCGTCGTCGGGAAACTCGTAGCCGGCGCTGGTGATGCCGGGGGCCACCGGATCGCCGGTTTGGACGAACGTGTCGCGCAGCACCCGGTGGAAGGGCAGCCCGTCGTAGAAGTGGTACAGCGCCAAGAAGATGAAGTTGTTCGCCGCGTTGTAGGCCCGGGCCGGGTAGATCTCGACGGTCAGGGTGCCCGCCGTCGTCTGGATCACCGCGTCGTAGACCTTGTTCTTGTCGACGCAGGGCCCGGGGGCGGTGTCGAAGATCAGCTGGCGCTTCGAGCTGCCGTCGAGCTTGGGGCACGGCGGCTTGCCCGCGATGTTCTGGTCCGGCGTGGTGGTCGCCGTCGACTTCTTGCCGCGGCCGTTGAGGTTCTGGCCGAGGACGCCGAAGGTGAACAGGATCGCCACCAAGGCGATGGCGACGGCATAGCCCAGCCCGCGGCGCTGCTTGCGGTTCTGGTTCGCCTGGCGGGCCGCCGACTGGAGGGCGGCGCGCTCCTGCTTCGACGGGTTGTTCCTCCGCGACCGTGAGTTCGGCATCGGCGCAAAAAGTACTTGGACGCGCCGGGAGCGGACCGTATTGGTCCGCTCCCGCAATCGCTCTACCGATTCACCTTGGCCACTTGGGTCGTGGTGTTTGTTGCGCTGTTGCCGATCGCCGTGCCGCCGGTGGCGGTTGCGATCCCGATGTTGCTGGTGGTCTGGGTCTGCCCGACGTTCACGTCCTCGTTGCGCACGTGCACAACGGCGATCTGGGTGACGCCGGTGCTCGACTGGTTGCCGATCGCCGTGGCGCTGTGGTCGGTGCCCTCGGCCGTGGCCACGCCGACGTTGTCGATGTCGGTCGACTGCGCCACGTGGGCGTCACCGGAGCCCTCGACGAACACGACGGCGATCTGGGTGACATTCGTCTGCGAGTCGTTGCCGAAAGCGGCGGCGTCGACAGCGCCAGCCGATGTGGCGCTCGCCGTACCGACGTTGTCGACGGTGGCCGACTGTTCGACGGTTGCCGACCCACTCCCCCGCTGCTCGATCACGCTCACCTGGAGAATGTCGGTGGCGGAACGGTTGCCCCTCGCCGTGGCGTCACCCCCGGCCGAGCTGTCCGCTGTGGCGACGCCCACGTTGTGGACCGTGGCCGTCTGGGACGAAACAGACACCGTGGTGTGACCCGACTGGTCGTGGACAACCGCAACCTGCGTGGTCGTGTTGCGGGCGTCGTTACCGAGTGCGGTCGCGACCGTCGGCGGTGGGCCCCGGACCGGGGACGTGCGCCATCTGTCAGCGATCCGTTGATCGGCCTCGTCTGTCACCCACGCCGGGTACCAGGCGTCGTCGCTCGTGGGCGGCTCGACGGCGGCCGGCGGGGTGGCCTTGGGCACGGCGGGCGTCGCCACGACCGTGGCGTTGAGCCCGGGGGCATTGGCCGGCGTCGGCGGCTTGCCCGCCGGGCCGTCGGCCGGGGTCGCCTCGAGCGGCGTTGCCGGCGCGGTGTCGGCCGCCGCCCTGGGGATAAGCCGGCGCGGCGCGCCGGTCGCAGCGGGCGCGCCGGCGGCTGCCGCTCGGAAAGGACGCGCCAGGGCGACGAGGTCGTCGGCGAGGAGTTGCGAGCCTGAATCCGACGCGTCGCCGGCGGTGACCACCGGGTCGGGCGTCGCGGGCGTGGGAGCAGGTGCGGGCTTGGGCCGCCCGGTGTGGACGGGCCCCGACCCGGCCGGCATCTGGTCCGCCGCGGCCGCGGCCGCCGCGGCCGCGGCGAAGCGGGCCTGGCGCTGCTCGTCGAGCGGGCTGTGCTGCTCGGGGGGCTCCACGGGAGCCACCGTCGTCGACGTGGTGGTGGTCGACGCCGGCGTGTCGGCGGGCGGGGCGTCGGCGGCGTCGTCCGCCGCGGCCTTGTGGGCGTTCAGCCCGACGGCAGCAAGCAGCCCCGCAGCCGCTGCCGCCGCCTGCTTCCACCGCACCCTTGGAACGTATCCGCGCTACCGGGTGGTGTCAGCGACCTGGACGGGAATTCCGCGGCCGCGTTCGCACCACCAGCCGCGCCCGGGCGGACCGGCGCGCAATTCGGCGGGCGGGTGGAACCCGACCCGTTCGCCGGCGACGATCCGGTCGGTGGTGGCGTCGAGGGCGAGCAGCAGGCCGGGGCAGGGTCGGCGCACCAGCCAGTGGCCGAAGCTGAGCGATTGAAGGTCGGCCTGATCGAAGGCGGCTACGAGCACGTGGCGCCCGGCGCGCAGGGCTTCCGGCAGGTCCGGGTCCGCGACCCACGCCGCGCGAGCGGCGTCGTCGACGATCACGAGCGACGGCGATTCGCCCGGCGTCCACGGCTCGTGCGCCGTCGCCCGCACGACTTGGCGGCTTCCGGCATAGGTGCCGGCGATCGTCGCCAACGCCGTCGAACGCCCGCTCCCGCTGCGACCGATGACGACGACGCACGGCCCGGCGCGGTCGAAGTCCACGACGACGGGTCCGAGCACGTCGAGACCGCCGAGGCCCACGAGCGCGGTCTCACCGGTGAGAGCAGCGAAGGCCTCGGCGTCGACCTGGCGCGGCAGCGGAGCGACGTGGCCGACCGCGGTCTGGGCCCCGGCCGCGGGTGGGCGCGGCACGCCGATCTGCGCGTCGTCGCCGTCGGGCAGCGCGATCGCACGGCCCGGCAGGGCGAAACTGCGGCGGGGCAGGCCGGCGGCGGTCGCAACGGACGGGTCGTCGACGGGCAGCACCAGGCGCATGCCGCCGAGGTGGGCGGCGCCACCGACGAGAGACATGGGGTCGACGGTGACGGCTGGGAACACGCCCCGGCGCGGGCCGCTTTGCAGCAGATCGGCGAGTTCGGTGGCGAGAATGGCGTCGACGTCCCGCACGTCACGCAACAACGCGTCATAGCGGTCGATGAGCACGATCCGGGCGACCCCGGGAGTGCCCTCGCCTTGAAGCCAGGTCAGGGTGCGGCGCAGATGGTCGAAGTCGCGGTAGGCCACCACGCCGGCGTCGGCGGCGGCACCGGCGAGGACGCCGAGGCCGCCAGCCCAATCCACCGCGTGCACGACGGCCGGATGCTGCGCGTCGGCCTGGTCGCGTACCGCTTCGGCGAGCGTGAGCAGCGTGGTCGTGCGGCCCGACCGGGGGCCGCCGACGATCGTGAGTGACCCGTGCCGGTGCGGGTCGAATACGACGGGCGCCGGTGCGGGCACGCCCGGACGATCGCGCTGGGCGACGACGTACCCGCCCACGGCCCAGGAACGATCGGCGCCGGCGAGGTCGGCGCGCTCGACCAACGCCGGCAACGGTGCTCCGAGTAACGGAGAGGCGGTGAGACCCTCGGTGGTCGCCGCGATCGTGATCGCATCGACGATGGCGTCGAACAGCTCCGTCGGCAACGCCGGGCTCGGAGCAGCGCGGCCGGCGGCCACGTCGACGAGGTCACGCACGACCACCGGATGGTCCGCCGCGTCGTTGATCAGGACCGGGCCGCGGCTGAGCGCCACTTGGGCGATGCGCGTGCGCTCGCCGTCGGCGAGCACGACGCGGCCCGGCTGGGCCAGCGCCAGGGCGTCGGTCGTGCCCAGCACGGCAACGCTCTCGGCTGGCTCAGCGACGCGCAAGCACAAGCGCACGCCGACGTTCTGGCGGATGTCGGCAGTGACGTCGATGCTCGGCGATTGGGTGGCGAGCACGAGGTGCACCCCCTTGGACCGACCTTGCGCCGCGATCCGCAACAGCGCGGCGACCCGCGTGCCCGTACCGTCCTCCCTCCGGAACTGCCCGAACTCGTCGGCGATCACGACAAGGTGCGGCATGACCGCGCCGGTCTTGGCGACGAAGTCGTCGCGATCGGTGGCACCCGCAGCGGCAAATGCGTCGTCGCGACGTGCCAGCTCCCGGCCGATAGCCGCGATGGCGCGATCGACTTCGGTCGCGTCGCGGTCGCTGACCGCGCCAACACAGTGCGGCAGCCGCGACAGGCCCGCTACACCGTCTAAGTACCGTACTTCGGCATGGCGACGGCGGTGTATGTGCGGATCAGTCGGGACGCGGACCTCGCGAGGCTCGGTGTCGAGCGTCAGCGGGTCGATTGCGAGAAGTTGTGCTCGAGTAACGGGTGGTCGCCGGTGTCGATCTACGAGGACAACGACGTGTCGGCGTTCTCGGGGAAGCGCCGGCCGGCGTATCTGCGGATGCTCGACGACATCAAGGCGGGCGCGGTCGATCGTGTCGTGGCGTGGCATCCGGATCGCCTGCATCGCTCCCCTCGCGAGCTCGAGGACTTCATCGATCTGATCGAGGCCGCGGGCTGCGCCGTGGTGACGGTTACCGCTGGCCACTATGACTTGTCGACGCCGGCGGGACGCACGACGGCCCGAGTGATCGGCGCCGTGGCGCGCGGCGAGTCGGAGCACAAGTCCGAACGAATTCGCCGCAAGGTCGAGGAGCTCGCCGAGGCCGGCAAGCCGCACATCGGCGGGTCGCGGCCGTTCGGCTATCAGCGTGTCGCCGGCGTCGACGGCAAGTACTCCTACGTCATCGATGAGGCCGAAGCGGCGATCGTTCGGGAGATGATGGGCCGGTTCCTCGCCGGTGAGTCGCTGTATTCGCTCTCGCGTGATCTGCAGGCCCGCGGCGTGCCCACCGTCGCCGGCGGGACTTGGACCCGGTCGGGCACGCTGCAGTCGATCCTGACGCGTCCGGTGATCGCCGGACAGCGTGCCTACCGCGGCAAGCTGATCGCGGGCACGTGGCCGGCGATTGTCACGCCGGACGACGTCGCGAACGCCCGCGCCGTGCTCGCCTTCCGTCAGTCGAAGCCGAAGCGCACGAGCCCGGCGCACGTCCTCAACGGCATCGTCGTGTGTGCCGGCTGCGGCGGGCCGCTCTACGCCGGCGAGTCGCGCAAGGGAAAGTCGCGGCTTCGGTGTCGTGGCGCGTCAGAGGCCGGCTGCGTGACGATCAACCGCGAGGACGTGGTCGACATCGTCACCGAGGCCGTTCTGTTGTGGACTGACAAGTCGGACCTCGCGGCGCATGCGCCGAAGCGGCCGCGCGCTGCCGCCGAGGACATGCGCGACGCTGAGGCGCAGCTCGCCGAGCTCGCCACGGCGTACGCGGATCGGGTGATCTCGATGGGCGAATGGAAGGTGGCCCGCGCCAAGGTGCAGGAACGGCTCGAGGCGGCGCAGGCCGCGGCCGGCGAGACGCTCACCGCTGCCGGCGCGCTCATCCCCTTCCGAGGCCGGCCCGGCGCGTTGCGCGCCGCGTGGCCGGACCTGTCGGACCCGCAACGCCACGCCATCTTCTCGGCACTCATCGACCGGATCGTGATCGGCCCGGGCCTGCGCGGGCCCCGAGTGCTGCGCGACCGCGTCGAGATCTTCTGGCGATGACCACCGCAGCGAGCCGTGACAACGGAGTAGCAGCCGTGTGCCTGTACGGTGAATGTGTGGAAATCACATTGACGTGACGAAGCCCTCGCCCAAGCCCACGTACATCGATCCACCCGTCAACGAGGTGGCTATCGCTGTGCAGTTCGCGCCGCTCCCAACGACGATGCAGCTCGTCACCATCGCCACGGAGCTAGCGAACCTCACAGGGTTTCTGAACGTCTCCGAGCAGCCGCCGCTCGGCCCGATGCCCACTCGCCGCGCCGACGAGGCGCAACTGCAGCTACAGATCAGTAACGCGCCGATCGGTCCGCGCATCTGGCTGCAGGATGAGGACGAGGTACACCTCATCCAGCTTCAACACGATCGTGTCGCGCTGAACTGGCGCCGGCTCGACGACTCCCAGGGCTACCCGTCATTCGACTCGATCCGGCCGACGTGGGACAACGTCTTCAGTCAGGTGTGCGACCTTGCCGCGGGGCTGAACGCGCCGATTGTTCCGAACATTTTCGAAGTGACTTACGTCAACCCCGTCGACCCCGCGCCACGCGCCCGAGATCTCGTAGCGCCATGGTCCGGCCGGTACAGCGATGCCTTCCTGCCGCGGCCATCTTCGCTTCGCATTGGCGCCGAATACGACCTTCCCGACGATCTCGGTGTGCTGACCATCGACATGACGCCAGCACGCCGCCGAGACACCGACACCGACGCCACGCTGATCCGCCTCATCGCACGCGGCTGGCCTTCCACGTCCGACCCCAGCGAACTAGCTAACTTTTTGGACGTCGCACACGATTGGATCGTGCGAGGGTTCACTTCGTTCACCACTCCAAAGATGCACAAGGCTTGGGGAAGAGAGACCTGATGCCCTCACAAACAGCTTCCCACCAACTCGGCGTACGGCTCGACTTCGCTCGCGCCCGTAACGTCCACTTCCGCAGCAGCGAGTACCGCCTCGAGATCGCAACGCCCGGATGGGTCGTCGCGACACCGACCATCTTCGTAGGTCACGCCGCTGGCGGCGATGCGCTCACCTCGGCGATCTACACCATGCGTGGGTCGCGCCTTCCCAGCACGATGTCGGTGATCGACGAACATCAGTCTGTCGATCAACTCGTGCTCGCGATGCACACCCGGCGCCCGTGGGTGCGGGCGTGGCGTGACCGCATCGAACACCTTCTTGACCTCCCAGCGAATTGGAACAGCAGCGGCGAGGAGCGCGTGCACATCAACGCTGTCGCGCACGCCACCAAGATCGTCGACGAGCTCGACTATGACGGCCCGGACATCAATCTCGTGCCGCTCGCCGATGGCGGCGTTCTGATCGAGTGGATTCGCGGCGACGACGCGATCGAGCTTGAGGTGTCGGCACACGATCACGCGCACGCGGTTGTCGCTGTCGGCGGCGCCGAAGTCGAGCGCATCGTGACGACCTACGACGACGCCAGGTGGCTCGGCGACGAAGTGCGCAGGTTCCTCACGCAAGGTGCCTAGCCCGGTCGAACCGATCGACGACGACGACCTGCTCTGGCGTCGGATCCACTCCGATCACTGGATCCCCGACACCGACGGCGTGTATGGGCCCAGCAGCGCCGCTTTCATCGACCCATCGATGTCCGTCGACGCCGCCCGCCTCGTCCAGTCCGGCGACTACCACGAAACGATGCATCGCGACGCCGGGGGCGTAGCTGTCGCGCAGTTCTCAGCGGGATACGCCCGCCATACCCACGGCCAAGTAGTTGCTCACGACCCGCAGCCGGACAACGTCGCCCACAGCCTCGTGACCGGCAACAAGCCGCGCAAGATGGCCCGCGAGTGGCGCACGGCGAGCACGATCCTCACCTGACTCGATCTTCCATCGCCACCGTCGCGATTTCGCCGGAAACTTGACCCGGGAACTCGTCCGACTTCCCGCGGACCTCGTCGACGAACTCAACGACTGCTCGGAGGCCGAGGACCGGCCGATGGCCGCGATCATCCGTCTCGCGTTGCGCAAGTACCTCACCGACACCAGCGGCGCTGACGCAGCGGCGATTTAGTCGACGTCGAGGAGCCGCATCGCGCGGGCGGCGACGCGTTCGGGCACGTCGAAGTGCTCGGCCACATGCCAGGAGTCGAGTGTGAGCTGATTGACCTCGGCGATCGCCCGCATCGCGGCGAGTTGGTCGAGCGGGACCAGGCGGCGCGCCACCTCGTTGTGCACCCGGGCCTCGGCGCGCTCGGCCACGACCGTCCAGGTGTCGGGCATGCCCTCGCAGTCACAGCCGCCTCCGTGCTCGTCGTGCACGAGCTCGTGCGCGACGGCCTCGAGCCGCTCAAGCCGCGTCAGCCGCTTGTCGATCAGCACGGCAGCCCGATCGCCGCGCGGCCAGTACACGCCACCGCCGACCACGTCGGGCAGCTGCTCGATGCCGAGCACAAGATGATCTCGCTGCCGTAGCTCTCGCCACGGATCCCAGCCGTGCCGGCGTGCTGCTCCTGCCACCTCAAGATGATGCACCGAGGGTGTGACGCGTTCAGCCGCGGTAGCGCGACCCGTGCAACGTGACGAGGTACTTCATGACAGCGCTGTCGGTGACGAGCGTGTGCGGCGGAAGCTTCGCGCAGTCGGCATCGATGTCGTCGAGGAAGTTCGCGGTGCCGGTGATCGTCACGGCGTAACCGTGGGCGTCGAGGTAGGCCGTGGCAATGTTGTTGCGGATCGTCGGGTCCGCTGCTGGGAACTCGGCGCACGTCACCTTCGCTTCGGCGGGCGTCGTCGTGAGTGGTGTCGAACCCGACGAAGCGGCGTCGTGCTTCTTCTTGCCACCTGCGAGGCCGGCGATCGCCAGCACGATGATTAAGGCGCTCACGGCCATCACGATTCGGCCCTTAGTCGTCTTGCGGTCGAGCCACTCGTTCGTCATCGGATCAGTCCTCCCCTAGTAGCTGATCGACAAGCGCCTCGATCGTCGCGCGCTGGCCCGGTGTCAGGCGATCGATCTTGCCGCTAAGTGCCGCCGCCGTGTTTACCTGGCGGGCTCGGCCTTGGTGCGCGCGGTCGAGCTCGTCGGTCAGCGCCTTCTTGCCGATCGAGGGCGGGTCGCCTCCTCCTACGAAGACCTCGATCGCCATCGGTGACCAGCCGAGAGCCCGCGACACGGCTCGAAGAGTGTTCGGTCGATAGCTCGTCCGTTCCGCCCGCTGAAGAGCTCGGACGGTGTTCGCCGCGACTCGCGACTCACGAACCAAGTCAGTTTGCGACCACCCGAGCTGCGCCATCTGTTGATCGATCAGATCAGCGAGCTCCGTCCAAGTCTCTTGCTCCGCTGCCATGGCCACTCCCGCACACTGTTGGCGAAATTCAGCGTAGTCAACTGCCTTGTAGCGAACTAGAGCGTAGTGGCCGTGAACTGCACATTTGTAGTTACAAGAGTGTCGTCGGGCTGACCTGCGAGTCTTCGTTGCTGCGCTGAATTTTCCTCTTGACTCCGTTATTGCGCTTAACTACGCTGAATAGCGATGAAGGCAAGGGTGATGATCCATTCAGAGGCCTTGCGGGCGATCCGCGAGAGCCAGATGGTCACGCCCAAGGAGTTGGCGCTCGAGGCGGGGATCTCGCTGTCGTACCTGTGCGATCTCGAAGCTGGCCGGAAGCACGGCTCGGAGAAGGTCATCCGCATGCTGGCCGACGCTCTGAAGGTCAGTCCTCGCGCTCTTGTTGCCAATCCGAATGACTCGGCGGCAGTGGCATGAGCCAGCGGGTCGAGTCGGCCGAGGAGCGTCAGGCGCGGGTGCGCGCTGATGCCGAGGTGGTGTTGGCGCGTTCGTTGTCGCGTCAGGGTTTGCCGTCGACGTGTGAGGACGCGGTGGCGTTGCGGAAGATCGCGGTGCTGATCGAGTCGCCTGTGCGGGCGCAGCAGCGCGGGAGCGCGGTCCGGTGACTGCGGCGGCGGTTGTTATCGGGTTTTGGGTGGCGTGTTCGTTGTCGTTCGGCTTTGGTGCGTGGTGGGCGTCGCGTGGTGATAGCGGCGCGGTCGAGGGTCTGTTGTCGGAGGCCGATGTGCGCGCGCTGGTTGCAGCGGAGGTGAAGCGTGCTCGTCGCCGCGACCGCAACATCGAGAAGGTGGAGGGCTCGCACCCAACGCTTGATGCGGCGGGGCGGTGGCAGTGGTGACGCTGATTTATGACGCATCGGATGGTGCGATCCTCGTGTCGTCGTTGTCGCTTCGGGGAAGTGGCGGGAACGGCGGCGCGGGGTTCGGGCTGGCCGATGGGTCCACCGCTGGCGGCGCCTACCCCCCGGGCGCCGTCAGCGGACTCTCGAAGCTGCGTGAGGCATGTGAGGGTCTTGCAGTCTCCGGCGTTCACAAGACCGTTGGTGGGGCGCTTTCGATCGTCTTCTCGTCTGCCGCAGCCCCGGAGGTCGGCCCAAATTCGTTGGTGGCTTGCTGATGGCCTCCGACTTGTCTGTCGCCGAGGTCGTCGAGGACCTGGCGCGCGTGTTGGCGCTGCTCGAGGACTTCTCGTCGCCGAACGTCGTGACGTGTCGCGGCCTCGACGCGGGTCAGCGCCAGTTGTTGGCGCAGGCGTATCGGTCGGTGGATCAGGTGTTCACCGAGCTCGGTGCCGGCGACTTCATCGATGACGTAACTGATCTCGACGGCGACGGCGTCGTCGGTTACCCCACAGAAGAAGAGGTGTCTCTGTGATGCATGCCCCTGCTCACGGCCTCGGTGTCGCCGGCTGGATCGCGTTTGTGGTCTTGTGGCTCGGCACCGTGATCCTGATCTGCCAGACGGCGTTGGCGGCGTTACGCCTGGTGCTGAAGCACCGCGGGTCGTCTCGCTCCGGGTCGTCGACGCGTGTCGTCGTGCACGTCGATCCGGCCGCAATTGCCGATCCGGCCGCGGTTGCCGACCGCGTCGCGCGCGATCTCCGCGAGGCGGATCGTCGTCGTGTCGGTGTGGCGGTGGGCCAGTGACGGCGCTTGTTTCCACCGAAACCGACGTTGAGCTGCGTTGGGTGAAGGCGTCGGAGCTGGCGCCGAACCCTCGTAACCCGCGCCGTGATGTGGGCGACGTGTCCGGTCTCGCCGCATCGATTCGCGAGCTCGGTGTGCTCGAGCCGTTGCTGGTCTTCGAGACGACGCGCTCGGACGGCCAGCTCGGCAGTCAGCTGATGCTCCTCGCCGGCCATCGTCGGCGTGCGGCGGCGATCGAGGCAGGCGACGTGACGGTGCCGGTCGTTGTGCGGCCGGAGCCGTCGGTTCCGGAGCAGCGGATCATCATGCTGACGGAGAACGGTCAGCGGTGGGATCTGACGCCGATGGAAGAGGTCGTCGCCTATCAGGCGCTCGTGTCCGATGGCATGGCGCAGAAGGACATCGCCAGGGAGTGCGGCCGCTCTGCCGCTCATGTGTCGAAGCGGCTTTCGATCGGTGCTCTGCCGGGGCCGGCGTTGAAGTTGTACGACTCCGGCGATTTGTCGACGGAGACGGCCTACAAGCTGACGCAGGTGGCTGATGACGCCGAGTTCGTCGAGCGTCTGACGTCGGGCAAGACGCTCGACGAGAAGCTGATCGTGCAGGACATCGATCGGGAGCTCGCTCGCCGCGCCGATCAGAAGGCAAGGCAGGCCGCGCTCGGCCAGCTCGAGCGTGACGGCGTTCACGTCGCCGACCCGGAGCAGATCGACAACTCCACGGCCGTGGTCCTTGTCGGCAACGAGATCGAGACCCTGACACGTACGCACCAATTCCACTGGATGACATGGCTGGCGTTGACGATCGACGATCACGCGGCCGAGTCATGCCACGGCGCGGTCGTCAACGACAAGGGCGGCGTCGTTTGGGTGTGCGTCGATCCGGACGCGCACGAGGACGTCGCGACCCAGCGCATTTGGTACTCGTACCTGTCGGCCGATGATCCGCCGACCGTCGAGTCGATCGTCGACGCGTCGAAGCCGCGCGAGTCGTCACCTGTCGTTACCCGCCAAGTCGACCCGGCCGACGCCGAGCGGTTCGCCGTGGCCCGGAAGCGCGCCATCGAACGGCGGGCCTTCATCCGCGTTCGCGTCGCAGATGATCCCGATTTGTGGCCGCTGCAGGCGTTCGCCACGGCGCAGCTCGCGTACGACTCCGAGTTGTATCCGGACCTGCTGCGCGCGCTCGACATCGCCGGCATCGACCGGTCCGAGCTCGGCCATGCGGAGCGCCAGGCCAAGTGGGATGAGCTCGTTGTCGAGGATCTTCGCTACGCCTCGGTGTGCGCAGCGTTGTCGGCGATCGAGGGCACGCTGTTCGCGCACGACACGGCCGAGTCCGAGCGCGTGCCGTACTTCGCCGCCAACGCGACCTACGGCGATCGAAACTACGTGCCGACCGATCTCGTTGTCGGGTACCGCGACTGGCTCACGTCGATCGGCTTCGACCTCTCCAACGTCGAGCAGGTCGAGATCGACGACGCTCTGGCCGAAGACGAAGACGCAGACGGCGAGGCCGAGTAGCTCGTGCCGTTCGATCCGCGGGAGGCGGCGGTGTGGGCCAAGGTGCAGATGCGCCGCGGCCCTGGCTATGCCGCGAAGTCAGCGGCGGTGTTGCTCGCCGACGACGCCGAGGATCGGCGCGCGCTCGGCGAGGCGCTCGTCGCTGAGCTTGACGCCGCGGTGCGGTGTCGCCGCTGCGGCCGGCGGTTGAAGGACCCGGTGTCTGTGAAGCTGCACATCGGCCCGGAGTGCCGGTCGAAGGAGGCGGCATGACCGGGCAACGCACGCTTCGTACCGAGACGGGCGTGGGCCGGCTCCGCGAGCTGCGGCGCTCCCAGGGCGCTCCTGATTTGCCGTTCGTCGGCGTGATCATCGACACCGACTCCGGCCCGGTGTCGGGTGTGCTCGACACGCGGCAGTCGCCGTTCACGGAGATGTTCCTCGTCGAGGGTGAGGTGCGCGTCACACCGGTCGCGTTGCATTTCCAGAAGCTCGACGTCGCGTTCCGCATCGACGTGTGCCGCAGCGCGGCGGTCGACGCTTCGATCGCCGATCACGAGCTCCTCGAGGCGCACCTTCGCCGCTGGGTGACTGTGCTGCGGCCCGCCACCGCCGCAGATTCACGGCAGCTCGACATCGTCGACTACGTGGAGTCGCAGGTCGCCCGTAACGGCCGGAACCTGACGACGATGCTGCGCATCGCGCTCGCCGGCATGTCCGGCCTGCAGAAGTCGAAGGTGTCGGCGTGACGTCGCGGCCTTTCGATGATCTGCCGTCGCTGAACCCCCCCCGTTGGTCGATGTTCGCCACGACGTTGGCTGACATCGCCGAGGCCCGCCGCATGTCGGCCGCGCAGCTCGGCGGCGACGCGGCCTACGTGTCGCGGTCCGATCAGGCCGAGGCGCTCGTGCGCGATTGGGCCGTGGGGATGGGTCTCGACCTCGACGACGAGGCGACGGTGTTCGCGGTGATGTGCGGCATCTCGCTGGCCCGCAACATCGCCTCTGACATTGCGAACGCCGCCGGCCGTCAGTGCATCGACGTGGCGATCGTGTTGTCGAACGCGTTCGCGCACGTGTTCCCGTTCGTCCCTGAGGCGGCGCGCCAGTGACGCCGCTCGACATGTCGACGATGTCGGCGAAGGCTCGGTTGTTGGCGTGCGTGTCGGAGGCCGAGTTCATGCAGGCGATCCTTGATGAGGCGCGTGCCGATGGCTGGCTGGCGTTCCACGTGTACGACTCGAAGCGTTCCGAGCCCGGATTCCCCGACATCGTGTTGCTGCGCAACGGCGAGTGCCTGGTGTTCGAGGTCAAGCGCGAGGACGGCCGCACGACCGCGGCGCAGGAGCAGTGGCTCGACGCGTTCGGCGCCGTTCCTGGGGTGCATTCGACGGTGATCCGGCCGCGGCATTGGGACACGCTCGTGACCCGTCTCCGGTCGCCTCGGTGGGGCGTCGGAGAGGTGGTCGACTGATGGCTTCGCACCGGTTCCCGTCGTCGTCCCGCACCGGTCGGCTCATCGGCTTGTTGCACGCCGCCGGCACGGAGGGCATGACGATCAGCGGCCTCGCGGCCGAGCTCGACCTGAAGCCGTACGAGGTCAAGGAGATCTTGAACAAGCTGAAGTCGAAGCAGCCGGCGCAGGCGATCCCGATCGGGCTGTGCCGCACGCCGGATCGGCGGAAGCCCGATGAGCGGTGGGCGTGTAGCTGCCGCCTTGGTCACAAGCCTCGCGACACGCCAGCCGGCCGCGTCGAGTTCCGGCCTCTGACTGACGAGGAGAAAGAGCGCGGTCACGCCGGCGTCGCCGCGTGCCGGCAGATCCTCGAAGACATCAACGCGCGCCGCCGCGCGTCCTAACCCTCAATCCCAGCCCCACAAGGAGCAGCATTCGCATGAGCACGTTGCCGACCCTCGACGAGGACGTCGCCATCACCGTCACGTTGCATCTGCCGTCAGGCGGCGATCTCCGTGTGACGTCGCCGCGGGTGCCATCCGCCGCCGCGTTGGCGCTCATGGACAAGTTCGCGTCGACGATCGCCACGCTCGAAGCGATCATCGCCGACACCGACACCGACACCGACGACGCGCCGGCGCCGCTGCGGCCGCTGTCGATCGTCGACGACCGCACCGACGCACAGAAGCGCGAAGACGGCGACCTCGACACGGCCGCTGAACCCCCCCCATCCGCGGCGCCGAAACGGTCAGCCGGGCGAAGGGCGCCGGCCGTGACTAGCGCGACTGCGTCGACGACGTCGGAGCTCGCGTTCAAGTGCGACGAGTGCCCCGCGTCGTTCGATCGTCCACAGTCTCTCGGACGTCACCGGGCGCACCGCCACGGCTACAAGGCCGACACGGCCACGCGGCCCCGCAAGTCCGACGACGCCGCTCTCCTACTGCGCTGCGACGCGTGCCCGTTCACCGCGCCGCTCGACAAGTTCGCCTCGCTCCGGTCGCACACGATGACGGCACACGGAGGTCGTCTCCCGACCGGCGACGAACGCACGCCCCGCGCCGCGGTGGTCGCCTAGTGGGCGCCGTCGAGTACCGCTACGCGTCGGAGGCGGGACGCATCGCCGGCGAGCTCATCCCGGAGCACCATCGCGGCCTGATCGGCTGCCGGATCGAGTTCGTGTTCCGATCGAAAGCGACGAAGACCAAGGGCCGCGTCGTGCTCGGCTCGGCACGCAAGCTCACCGGCCTCAACGCATGGCTCGCCGGGCAGATGTCGGAGGACTCGATCGTCCCGGAGCAGTTCTTCGTGATCGAGCTCGCCGAGGACGAGTGGATCAACCTGTCGGAGCGGCAGCGCCGCGCGCTGGTCGATCACGAGCTGTCGCACTGCGACGCCTACATCGACGACGACGGCGAGCTGAAGCTGTCGACCCGCGGCCACGACCTCGAGGAGTTCACCTCGATCGTGGAACGCCACGGCCTATGGAAGGGCGACGTCCGCCGCTTTGTCGCCGTAGGCGCGCCACAGCTCGACCACGAGTCCAGGGGGGGGGCAGTAGATGGCTGACGACGATCGCAGCGTGAAGCTCGAACGCTTCGTGATACACGCCTACGTGCCTGGCTCCGAACAGGCGTTGTGCGGCGCGCCGGTAGCGACGCCGCCGTTCGAACGAATCCACGACCTCGATCTCATTCCCTGCAACGAGTGCGCCGCCAGTGACGCGCACCGCTCGGCGACGATCCGCAACCGTCTCGACCAACTCCGCGCCTCGCAGGCCGGCGCGCTCCGAGTCGGTGGCCCGAAGCACCGCGCGTGGTTCCGTCAGAACATCCGCAACCTCGCGACGGCGTCGCTCCTCGACCAGGAGGCCTCACCGGTCTTCTACGACGAGGCGCAGCTGCTCGCCGTCGTCTACATGGCGCAAGCGATCCGCTCCGCCCTCTACACGCATCTCAAGCAGGGCCTGCCGCTCTCCTGGGCCGCGATCGACGCACTGATCCAGACGTGCGAGCTGATCATGCTCGCGATGGCCGAGGGAGTGCCGGCCGCGTGACGTTCCGCGCCCACATCTTCGATGACTTCCCGCGCAACGGGGTGCGCCTGGCGTTGCTCAACGAGCAGCGGAACACCGTGCTGTACGAGGACGGCGTGTGGCGCCCGGTCGACGAGAGCGTCGTCGTACAGGCGGTCGACGGCATGCAGCCCGGCATCGTGTTGGACCGTCGCGCGATCGAAGCGATCCGCGACGAGATCGACCGGTTCCTCGGCGAGAGATACTCGCCGTCGGCGCTCGCCGACGAGCTCCGCGCCGCGCTGAACCACGAGCGGCACCGCGTCGATCGCATCCTCGTCGCGGCCATCGGGCGGATCGGAGCGCCGACCGCCTGATGTGGGTCAAGACCAGCGACCAGTTTCACAAGCATCCGAAGGCCCGCGCCGCGGGCAAGGAGGCTCGCGCGCTGTGGCGTGGCGCGCTCGAGGAGGTCAACGCATCGAACGATGGCAAGGGCAGCGGCGGTGTCGTCACCGAGGTGATCCT
Organism: Acidimicrobiales bacterium; assembly: GCA_035546775.1. Taxonomy (NCBI): domain Bacteria; kingdom Bacillati; phylum Actinomycetota; class Acidimicrobiia; order Acidimicrobiales; species Acidimicrobiales bacterium. Next base: position 71,977 of record DASZWD010000054.1, on the reverse strand, counting down.
CCGCGACGCCGCGTACTTCGAGGAGATCGACAACGTCGACGAGACCGCCAAGCGCCTCGTGAAGGTCGGCCTGTGGCACACCGCTGCGGGCATCAAGAAGTGCACGTCGGAGTACTGCCAGCAGTTCCTCGCCGGCGGCGGCAAGATCGGCCCGGGCGAGTACTACTTCCACGACTACTACGAGTGGCAGCTCACCACGGATCAGTCGAAGATCCCGATCGCCCGCATGCGCGCCAACCGGGCGAAGGCGCTCACCCGCTGGCGTGAACGGTGCCAAGAGATCCTCGAGCGCGACGGCACGCTGTGCCGCTACTGCGGCCGCAGGGTCAACTTCCTCGACAAGCGCGGCGCGCTCGGCGGCACGTATGACCACGTCGATCCGGACAAGTTCGCGCCCGATGGCGGCAACGCACTCGCCGACGTGGTCGTCGCGTGCCGCGAATGCAACGGCCGCAAAGGCGACCGCACACCCGAAGAGGCTGGCATGGCCCTTCTCCCGCCCGGCACAACAGCGTTGTCGCTGGTCAGCGATCCGTACGGATCTGACCCGGACTTGACCCCGGCCAAAAACGGGCCAAGTCCGGGTTTAACCGGGACTGAACCGGATTTGGCCTCGCGAGCGCGACACGCGCGCGACTCCGGACACCGGTCAGGTCGGGCCAAATCCGGGCCAGGTTCGGGCCAAGTCGGCGACGGGTCGGGCGCTGGTCTGAGCGGGCCGGGTGGGGCCGGTGACGGCGCCGTTGCCGGGTCGGGTGCGGGCTCTGGCCCTGGCCCGGTTTCTGCCGAAACTGAGTTCGATGATCGTGAGGTGTCTTAAACCATGCCCGCCCTTCATCCGTTCCACAGGGTGCGCTACTCGGCCGTGGGGGTCGACAACGACGGCAGCGAGATCGGGTTCATGTGATTCACCACCTACGAGGAAGCCGAGCAGCACGGCCTGACGATGCTCGCATCGGGCTCGTGGATGTCGTTCGCGATCGAGAAGCGGTACTTCCGAGAGGATCAGCCAGTCTGATGGAGGCAGCAGCGATCACGCTCGACGAGCGCGATGGGTGCATCGTGCCGATCGGTCGTCCGAAGTGGACGGGGCCGTGGCGCTTGGTCGACGGGCGGTGGCAGCGCGGCTATCTGACGCTCACGCCGCCGATCATCGTCACGAAACACGCCATCGGACCTGAGCAGGCCGCGGCCATCAAGGCGCAGTTCGAGCGCGCCGTGCGCGAGGACAAGCCGATGGTCATGTCGGAGTGCGACATCAAGCGCGTCGAAGTCGAGGCCGTCAGGTACGGCCCGAAAGTGGAGGACTGACGTGGCAGAAGTGACCGTTGACGTAGACGACCTCCTACAAGTCGCCGAGTGGGCCGAGCAGTACGGATCGAACATGCCCGACGACTACCGAGCATCGCTCCGTCGTGTGTTCCTAGCGATTGACGCCGTGCACCCGCCGAGCGGCCAGTCCGACTGCACTGGGTGCGGCGGGCAGGGCGTCGTGTGGGGTGTCACCGACAGCGACCTCGAACCGTGCCTGAACTGCGGGGAGGACTAGCCGTGGCAGCAGACAACCGCGAGCAACTGCGCTGCCTGTTGCGTGACGCCAAGTTCGCCGCCGAGCGGAATGGTGACTCAACGTTCGATCAGCAGGTGAGCGCCATCCTCGCCAACCCCGACGTGGTGCTGCGCGCGTTGGGCGGCGAGGCGTTGAACCCTGGTTGGTTCAACTACACCGCTGACCAGTGGTTTCAGGACTGGACCGTTCCGATGAAGAAGGGCGACTGACGTGGCAGAACGCAACGGTCTGAGAGACGCCATGCGGGCGGTGTGTAAGGCGGCGGGTTGGGAGTACTGCGCCGAGCACAACGAGCCGCTTCTCTACGCCCCGAAGGGCTGTCTCGGTCGGCATCCGAAGCCCGAACCGCAGCACGTCTACTGGTGCGAGTACCCCGAGCGGGGCTGCATCTGCCCGCCTGGTGCGGGCGTCAACGAAGGAGCGAAGTAGTGGCAGAAGTGACCGAATGGCGAGTCGTCTGTTCAGAGGATCACACGCCTTCATACGCCCACGACGAGGCTGAGGCCCGCCGCTGGTGTGAACGTGACAACGCAGACGAATCCCTCGGTTGCCGACCGTTCCGAGTTGAGGTTCGACGCATTACCGACTGGGAGGCCATCTAGTGGCAGGACGTGATGAGGCCCGAGAGGAACTGGCGCGGCTCGCAAAGGAAGCCGTCGCCAACGTGAACGTTGACGGCTGGACGCCAGAGAACGCGCTCGTCATGGGCGCGATGGTCGCGGCCGACGCGCTGGTCCTGAGCCACCAAGACGCGGTGCTGCGTGCGTTGGGTGGCGAACCCGTGTCGCTGGCGAAGGTCGCCGCCGGATCGGCGTGGCTGTTCCCGGCAACTATCCACATCAAGAAGGGCAGCTAGCCGTGGCAGGGAAGAACGATCTACGAGACGCACTGATGACCGCTGCGTTGCTGTCGCATTCTGAGCACAAGGCTGACACGGTGCCGTCGATGCGTGCGTTCCTGGCGGACGTGGCGAAGCAGATCAAGAAGAACCCCGACGCCTTTGTGCGTGCTCTCGGCGGCGAGGACTACCCGTACGAACTGGCGACCGAGCACGTTGGCGAAGAACTCGTTGTGCGCTACTTCCCGCCCGACTTCGGAGATAAGGCGTGATGGCAGCAGACGATCGTTTCGATGAGGGTGCGGGGCGCTCCGATAGTGGGCGTGCTTCCGTTGAGTCGGGCACGGCAAGTCCGTCCGTGACGGCCGAGTCGGTAGGACATACGACGAAGCCCGCACCTTCATCCGAACGAGTGGCAGGAGAGCAACTACGTGAACTGCTCCGTGAAGCTGGCAGTGACCACTACACAGGCGCCTGCTTGTTGTCGGTCGATGCCGTCATGCGGGTGATCGAGAACAACCCCGATGTGGTGCTGCGGGCGCTCGGCATGGAGAAGGTCGGCGTGCTCGACGCCGATGGAGCGTTCTTCGAGGACGTTGATGAGGTCGCCGAGGGCGACCGTGATCTGTGGGCGAAGAAGGAGCCGAGCTAGTGGCAGCAGACACCATGAGTCAAGGGGCGACGGATGCCGTCGCGAAGATCGTCGTATCGTCGTTGTCACGATGCCGGAACACGCGCCGACCGATGTTGTGCTCGCGTGCGGTTGCGCTGTGCGAGTCAAGGTGCTTACCGATGAACGCGACGGCGGGGCACATGTTGCCGGGATCATCACCGCACCGTGTATCGATCACCGCGACGTCGCTCAGGACATCGCCAACATCGAAGAGTGGTTGGCGGACTCCTAACGCACGGTCGTTAACGCCGCCGCCGCCACGCCACTCGCCGCGGCGCCGATCAACGTCGCTGCGACGATCACACCTGCAAGTAGTTGACGCCTATCGGTCGAAGGGGTTATCCGCACTAGCCGAGCTTCCCGACTGGCGGCACGACGGCGCAGCGATTTCGCCTCGCGGCGGCGGACACGTGTACCCGTTCTCGCGCATGCATACGGTCCACGCCGCGGCACGGAACTGGCTGAGCGACAAGCCGAAGTCGTCGGGCTGCGCCCCCTGGTCGGGTCGCATCGCCACTGTGACGCAGGCATGGGACCAGTGTCGCGCCTTGCGGGCGTCGAACACCCCGCATTGGGTGAGCACGGTCCCGGCTGCGACAGCGATGCCGACGACCAGGGCGATCTTGTCGCCGATGCGGCGAACTGTTAGGGCCACCACTGCACATTCTGACAGCGCGCTCACTGCCGTGGTCTCAGGCACCGACGGGTGCGCTGATTGGCCCGAGAGGACCGTGACTTGAAGGCGGCGCCGTCGTTGATCCTGGACATGGTTCGTGGGCACGTCAACAAGACAAAGCCCGAGGACCGTGAGTCGTACGAGCCCGACCAGTTCGACGAGGGCCTGCTCGCTGTCGTCGCCTACATCGACGAGATGGTTCGTTGGGCGTGGGTCGAGGCGTGGGATATCTCGACGGCACCGAAAGAGCGTGGCGTCGTGCACCGGGCTCTGACCGACGAGCAGAAGGCGGAAGCGCTGAAGCAGTCGGTCTATGTGCCGGGCGCGAAGTACGACATCGCGATCGGCGATCACCTGTCGCAGGAGGCGTTGCGCAACGCGGCGCGTCGACTCGTTGCGGCCGACGTGGCGCTCGAGCATGCGTGCGTTGCCTGTGGTCCCGAACCGGGCCAGCGGCCCGGCCAGAAGCGTCGCATCCCGGTCGTGGCGCGCATCGAGAACTGCGCCCTCGCCGAGTACTCGCACACGCTGGTGGTGATCCGTTGGCGACTCAACTACCTCGCCGACCGCGCCACGCGGCTTGACGCTGTCCATGCCTCGGCGGTGATGACCTGGCTCGCACGGGCCGACCGTCATCTCGCCAACGTGCGCGGCAAGTTCGAGCTCGCACACCGGCACGCCACCAAGAACGCATCCATCGACGCCGGCCCTGATCGCTTCTGCATCAACAACGACGGCCGGCTCGCAGCTCGTGGCCGCAAGGAATGCCACGCCTGCCGGAAGAAGACGGTGCGCAAGAACGCCAAGGGCAACGCCGCGTGATCACCACGACGCCCACCGCGATCCAGGTCGGACCGTTCCGCTACCGCGTCTCTTCGAAGCAAGCCGAGCTCGACGCGGCGCGACGCGATGACCCGCGACTCTGTTCTCCGGCCGGACCGACAGCGCCGAGCTCTGCATCCTCATCGACCTGGCTCAATGCGCCAACGTCGACAACGTCCGCGTAGTGCTCGTGCACGAACTTCTGCACACGCTGATGAACCTTGTCGGCCTCGACGTCGAGCTCGACGAACGTCTCGAAGAGGCGATCGTGAACCGCATCGCGCCCCGCTCTTGTCGACGTGATCCGACGCAACCCGGACCTCGTCGAGTTCCTCTCGTCAGAGAGTGCTTGACCAAATCACATTCGTGTGGTTCAGTGGAGGACATCACCTAGCTTCGGCGCAGTGCGCCTTGAGGCACCGGCCGAGATGGTGACGGCCAGCTATTCAGCAGCGGCCGAGGATCCACGCGCGTCTACGACGTGGTGGAGCTGCGCCGGCCGGCGTCGATCCGCATCGTGCACGGAACACGTGCGTGGAGTCGCGCCGGCGAACCTCGGCAAGGGGTAGGGGTGGGTCGAATCTTCAATCGTCGTGACCGGCGGAAGACCCCGGCACGCGCTTTTCTCTCCCCGAAAAACAAAAGTCCGCGTAACGACGAGGCGGTGCCATGCCGAAACAGGGTCTTGGCTCCGAGCATCGACGTCTCCGCTCGGTGTTGCCGTTGCCCAACGGCTCGCCGTGCCCGTTCTGTCGTCAGCCGATGTGGCCGAGCGACAAGCTCGACCTCGACCACGTGAAGCCGCGTGCTCTCGGCGGCGCCGGCGGTCCAGTTCGTTGGGCGCACGCTCGTTGCAACCGCAGCGCGGGGGCCACGCTCGGCAATCTGTTGCGTGCCGGCGTCGGAAAGGTTCGGTCGCGGCGTTGGTGATTGTCGAGTGCGCCGGCTGCGGCAAGGAGTTCAAGGCCGAGCGTCGATCGCGCAAGTATCACAGCGACGCGTGTCGTAAGGCGGCGAGCCGGAAGAAAGCGGACGCTCACGAGGCGTCGACGAGCGCCGAGCTGCCTGGGCCGACGATCACGCAGGCGACGTACGACTCGCTCGTCGAGTGCAAGCGTGAGACGACGCCGCTCGGTCGCGTCGCTCTGAGTTTGGCGTTGCGTCTCGACAAGGGTGTCGACTCCGGTTCGGCGATGGCGGCGCTGGCGAAGGAGCTGCGCGCCGCGTTGCAGGCGGCGACGGTGAACGCGGCGAAGAAGTCGGACCCGATCGACGAGCTCGAGAAGCAACGGCAGAAGCGACGGTCTCGTGGCGCGTAGGTCGGCGGCGACCTTGGAGGTTGTGCAGCCGGCGTACCTGTGGGTGCCCGAGCATCGGTCGTCGGCGGGCGCCGAAGCGATCGGTCTCGCCGAGACGGTGGGATTGGTGCCGGACCCTGAGCAGCGCATCGCGATCGATGCTCTGCTTGCGGAGAATTCGCTCGGCAAGTGGGCGGCGATCGAGGGCGTGCTGATCGCGCCGAGGCAGAACCTCAAGACGTTCTGCTTCATCGTCATCGCGTTGGCGAAGCTGTTGCTCTTCGATGACGAGCTCATCTCGTGGTCGGCCCACCTGTTCTCGACCGCCATCGAGGCGTTCCGGGTGATGGAGAGCCTCTTCACCGAGTGGGATCATCTCCGTCGCCGCGTCAAGCACATCAACAACACGAACGGCGAAGAGGGCATCGAGCTGCTGACGGGTCAGCGGATCCAGTTCCGGGCGCGTTCGAGGACGCGGGGCCGCGGCCTGTCGGGCGACACGATCTTCTTCGACGAGGCGTTCGCTGTGATCGCGGCGATGATCGGTTCGCTGTTCCCGACACTGTCGGCCCGGCCGAACCCGCAGGCGATCTATGGGTCGTCGGCCGGCTTCGCATCGTCGGAGGTGCTGCGGGCGCTGCGTGAGCGTGGCCGGCCCGGTGGCGATCCGACGCTGAGCTACATCGAGTGGTGCGCGGAGCAACGGCCGTGCGCGGTCGAGCAGTGCGATCATCGGCCCGGCGTCGCGGTCGGCTGCGCGCTCGACGACATGGATCTCGTTCGTCAGGCGAACCCCGCTCTTGATCGTCGGATCACCCGCGCCTACATCCGTGCCGAGCGTCTATCGATGCCGGTCCGGGAGTACATGCGGGAACGGCTGGGATGGTGGGAAGATCCCGAGGAGTCCGTCGATGGCATCGCCCTCGACAAGTGGCACGCGTGCGCCGACGCAGATTCGGAGATCGAAGACGGGATCGTGTTCGCCGTCTCCGTCGCGTACGACTTGACGTGGTCGACGATCGCCGCTGCCGGCGTCACCGACTTCGAGTTCGTACACGGCGAGGTCGTCGAGTATCGGCGCGGTACCGACTGGGTGGCCGAGCGCCTGCTCGAGCTGCGCCGGGAACACGGCGGTCGCATCGTGATCGAGGTCGGCGGGCCGCGGTGCACGATCGCCGACGAGCTGGACGCGTTGGGCGTCGAGTACGAGGAGTGCTCGCAGAAGGATCTCGTCGACGCCTGCGGCACGCTCAACGATCTGATCATGCGGCGGGCATTCCGACACCTGTCGCAACCCGAGCTCGACTACGCCGTCGCCAGCGCGCGGCGCCGCCTCGTCGGCGACGCGTGGACTTGGGCGATGCGTGCGTCACCGATCGAGATCTCGCCGATCAAGGCCGTGACGATGGCCGTGCGCGCCGTGGTGACGGCCGACAGCGACGACGCCGTCGGCGACATCTACTGAGGAGGACCACCGTGGTCAAGTCGTTGCTCTCTGTCGTTCGCAGTCTTCGTGTCGCGGCTCTCGAGCTCGGCGGCGCCGCGCTCGTCGTGGTCGGCGTGGCCCAGCACGACATGCATCACGCCGCGGCCTTCGTCGTCGGCGGCGTCGCCCTCTTGGGCAAGAGCTTCGAGCTCGATCTGCGTCGCCAGAGCGACCCTGAGCGCACCGGCCGGTGACGGTTCTCCGCTCGCTGTTCGGCGGGTCACGGTCTCTCGAAGATCCGACAGTGCCGCTGTCGTCGCCGTCGATCGTCGACTGGCTCGGCGGCGAGCGCACTCATGCCGGCGTGCGGGTGTCCGAGCAGCGAGTCCTCGGCATCCCCGCGTACTACCGAGGCGTGTCGATCGTCTCGGGCACGATGGCCGGGCTGCCGCTGAAGCCCTATCAGCGCGGCACGCGGACGGCCGTGATGCAGCGCACGGTGCTCGACAACCCCAACCCCCGTCAGACACCGTTCGAGTTCTGGCAGACGATGTACGCCAACGCCGTCACTTGGGGGAACATGTACGGCCGGAAGTTGCGCGACGGCGCCGACATCGTGCGCCAGGTGTGGCCGCTGCACCCGTCTCGCGTGCGGGTCGAGGAGGTCGACCCCTCGTCGTCGAACCCCGAGGGCAAGGTGTTCCACGTCACGGCGCGCGACGGATCGGTGAAGACCTACTCGGCGTGGGACATCTTTCACGTGCCGTACCTGTCGATCGACGGCGTGGCCGGCATCAGCCCACTCAATGTGTTCCGCCAGTCGCTCGGCACCGGCATCGCGGCCGAGGAGACCGCTGCTCGCCTGTTCGGCGCCGGCATGCGCATCCAGGGTGTGCTGCAGACCGAGCAGAAGCTCAACAACGACATCGCCGACGCGATCAAGGCCCGGTGGCGGCAGAAGACCGCCGGCGTTGAGCACACGGGCGATGTCGTCGTCCTGGACAAGGGCCTCAAGTTCGAGCCGATCATGCTCCCGCCGCAGGAGGCCGAGCTGCTCACGTCGCGCAAGTGGGCGGTGACCGACATCTCTCGGATGGTCGGCTTGCCGCCGTTCATGCTCGGCGACATGGAGAAGACGACGTCGTGGGGTACCGGCATCGAGCAGCAGGTGCTCGGCGTCGTCAAGTTCGGGTTCAAGCAGCTCGCTGATCTCGTAGAGCAGCGCGCCACGCGCGAGCTGTTGCCGGGTGGGTGGACGTCGGGGTCATGGTTCGCCGAGTACTCGCTCGAGGGCCTGCTGCGCGGCGACTCGCGGGCTCGGGCCGAGTTCTATCGGACGATGGTCATGATCGGCGCCTTGTCGCTCAACGAGGTCCGCGTCCTCGAGAACGAAGAGCCCGTCGATGGTCTCGACGTGTACCTGTTGCCGAAGAACATGACCGTGTTCGATCCCGCCACCGACAAGGCCGGCGCGATCGCTGCGGCGCTCGCCGCGTAATCCAAAGGAGCACACGAGGATGGCACTTTCACCGCAGCAGGGTGTTGTCGTGGGCACGACTGCCGTGCGCCTCGACTCCGATCCTCACGACAACAACGCGGGCGCCCGGTTCATGGCCGTCGCGCAAGGAGCGGGCACTGTCGTGCTCGGAGGATCGGACTCCGTGACCGCGGGAAATGGGTGCCGCGTTCCCGTCGTTGCCGGGACGATCATTACTGAACAGCTTGATCAGGGCGAGCAGGTGTGGGCGATCGTCGCGTCCGGATCGATCACCTTTGACGTCCTGATGGGTGGTGTCTAGCTCATGCAGATCATTAATCCCGCGCGGCCGGCGGCGATCATCGACGTGTTCACATCGTCGGGCACCTGGACGAAGCGCGCGGGTTTGACGGCCGTGCGTGTGATGGTGTTCGGCGCTGGCAACGGTGGCGGCTCTGGCCGTCGAGGCGCGGCTGGCACTGATCGTTTCGGTGGTGGTGGTGGTGGCGGCGGCGCACTCGCAATAGCGGACGTGTCGGCCGCTGAGCTTCCGTCGTCTGTGACCGTGACGGTTGGGGCTAATGGTGTTGGCGGCGCGGCCGTCACCGCCGACGACACGAACGGCAACAACGGCACCGCTGCCGGAGCTAGCAGATTCGGCGCGGCGGACTACACGTTCGCACTAGGGATTTACGTGGGGTCGGCAGGTTCAGGCGGCACGGCCGCAGCGGGCGCAGCGGGCCAGAATGGCAGCGGCCTTTACGGCGCAGGCTCTTCGGGTGGCGCCGGATCAAATTCGACCGGTGCACAGGGCGCGAATGCGGCCTTGGGTGCTGCTGGCGGCGGTGGTGGTGGTGGAATCAACGCGACCAACACGTCCGCCAACGGTGGCATCGGCGGCGGATCGAATGCTTACGGGGCTGGAGGCACCACCTCGGGTGGCGCGGGCGTCGCGCCCGGTGGGGCTGGAACGCAAGCGTCTAACACCCCCACGCCGATTGCTCCACCGCCGCGCGGTGCCGCGGGCGGCGGTGGCGGCGCTGGCGGCGGCGCGGGTGCGGGAGGAGCGGGCGCCAACGGAAGCTTTCCTGGCGGCGGTGGCGGCGGTGGAGGCGCGTCACTCAACGGTCAGAGCTCGGGCAAGGGCGGCGATGGCGGCGCCGGCCTGATCGTCGTCATCAACTACTTCTAAGAGGGGGTGGACGAGCGTGTCTGACTTCATCGTGGAGCACGGCTCCGACGACCTGAACGCGCGGTACGCGCTTGTCGACAGCGACGGCAACGTGGTGAATGTCATCGTGTGGGACGGCGTCTCGCCGTACAACCCTGGTGACTTCACGATCGTCGCGCTAGCGAACATCAAGAACGCCGTCGCCCCAGGCGACGACATGGCTCCGAAGACAGTCGACTCGAACACCGTCGACCCCGTGCTGCCCGACGACTCCACGCCGTGACCGGCGCCGCGACGTCGGCTTCCTTCCTTTACCGCCCCACCTCCGACAAGGAGCACTCAATGCCTCGTGCGTTGCCCGATATGACGCGCCGCGTCATCACCATGGAAACCGCTCGCCGGAAGCTCGACATTCCCGTCGATGCCGCGGGCCACATTCGCCGCACTCGCGCTGTCGGCGACATGGCAACGCGTGCCGCCGACAGCGGCGACGGCATTGGCTTCAAGGGCCACGCCGCCGTTTTCAACCAGCGGACGTGGATCGGGTCGAAGCGGTACGGCTGGTGGGAGCAGATCGACCCTGGCGCGTTCACGAAGACGATCCGCGAGAAGGTCGTCGAGAACAACGACATCATCTTCAATCGCGACCACAACAACAGCCTGCTGTTGGCGCGCACGTCGAATGACACGCTCCGTCTCTCCGAAGACGACGTCGGCCTGGCCGTCGACGCCGATATGGGCGACTACTCGTACGCCCGCGACGTCGAGACCGGGCTCTCCCGCCGTGACCTCACCGGCATGTCGTTCGCGTTCGGAGCGATCACCTGGGAGTGGTCCCTTGCCGAGGACGGCGAAGACCTCCTCACGCTCCGGGAGATGGAGTTGTTCGACGTCGCCGTGTGCGGGATGCCCGCGTACGGCGGCACCGACGCGTCGATGCGCGGCGAGCTGCTCGCCTGCGCGCGTGCGCAAGGGTTCGACGATCCGATGATCGCGGCGCTGGCGAAGCGCCTCGCCGATCCCGACGACGAGCTCGTCAACGTTCTCCGCGGTCTGGCGCATCCATTGGCTGCGCCGGCCGCGGACCTTCGCGAAAGCGATACCAGCCAGCCGGCCGCGGACGCGGCCACTGGTGATGACAGTCCGCCGGCAGAGACCACGGGCGAACCCCCCATCCGTGCCATCGCACGCGCCCACTTGGCGATGCAGATGGACCTCATGAAAGAGAGGGTTGGCTAATGCCGACTATCAAGGAGCTCCGCGAAGAGCGGGCTGGCATTTGGGCTCAGGCCCAGGAATTCAACGAGCGCGCCAAGAAGGGCGACCCGATGTCGGGCGAAGACGAGGCCGCGTGGGAACGCGCGCTCGCCAAGGTCGACGAGCTCGGCACGCAGATCGAGAACCGCGAGAAGAGCGAGAAGCTCGACAAGCGGTTCGCCGACATCGACGCCGACACCGTCGTCGTCAACCCGACCGGCGACCCGGGCGGGAGCCGCGATCAGTACGCCGAAGCGTTCGTCAAGTACTGCCGAGGCGGCATCGCGAACCTCGACGCCGAGGAGCGCTCGCTCATGGAAGCCAACTTCCGTGACCAGGGCATCGCCACTGGCGGCGCCGGCGGCTACACCGTGCCCCAGGGCTTCTGGGCCAAGGTCACGGAGACGCTGAAGGCGTACGCCAACGTCGCGACGATCGCCGAGACCGTCAATACGGACGCCGGCAACGCGCTGCCGTGGGCGACGAACGACGACACGTCGAACGTCGGCGAGCTCCTCTCGGAGAACACCGCGGCCGCGAACCAGGACCTCACCTTCGGGCAGAAGACGCTCAACGCCTTCATGTACTCCTCGAAGATGATCCCGGTGTCCCGCCAGCTGCTCCAGGACACCGGCATCGACATCGAGGCGTTCATCGCCAAGAAGGCCGGCCAGCGCCTCGGTCGCATCGTGAACCAGCACTTCACGACCGGCACCGGCGGCGGCACGCAGCCCCAGGGCTACGTCACCGGCGCCACGACCGGCAAGACCGGCACGACCGGCCAGACGACCACCGTCATCTACGACGACCTCGTCGACCTGATCCATTCCGTCGACGCCGCCTACCGCCAGTCCGAGCAGTGCCGCTGGGCGATGCACGACCTGTCGCTTGCGATCATCCGCAAGCTCAAGGACAGCCAGAACCGGCCGCTGTGGCAGCCGGCGATCAGCCTCGACTCGCCCGACACGCTGCTCGGCTACCCGATCTCGATCAACAACGCGATGGCGACGATGGCCGCCAACGCGAAGTCGATCGCGTTCGGCGCCTTCAGCGCCGGCTACGTCGTGCGCACGGTCAGCGGTGGCCAGCTGCTCCGCCTCGACGAGCGCTTCGCTGAGAAATTGCAGGTCGGCTTCCTCGGGTTCGGTCGCTACGACGGCCTGACTCAGGATGCCAGTGCGGTGAAGCTCTACGTCAACTCGGCCACCTAAGCCGGATCTGACGCCGATGTTCGGTGGGGCGCGCACGAACTGCGCGCCCCACCGGCTCTGACCCTCGCAGGTCCCAAAAGGAGAATGGCCACGAAGACTTGCCCGGTCTGCAATCAATCGAAGCCGACATCGGCCTTCAATCGGAAGGGCGACCGAGCTGATGGGCTTCAGTGGCAATGCCGTGAGTGCTACAAGGCGTGGCGCGAGGCGAATCAGGAACGGCTGCGCGCCCGCGACCGGGAAAGGCGCGCTGCACGGGCTCGTGTCGCGCCGCTCATCGAAGGCACGAAGATGTGTCCGGGGTGCGACCGTGAGCTGCCCATGGTCGACTTCCCAATACACCGAGGATCTACGGGGGGACGTGCCTCCCGGTGCAAGCGTTGCGACGCTGAGCGGCAGAGGGAATGGCGCGCCGCGAATCTCGCGAAAGTGCGAGAACGAAATCGGCAACGCGCGGCGGCGAAACGAGATGCGGATCCGGACTACGACCGGGAGCTGCGTTATGCCCGGAAGTACGGCATCACGATCGCAGACTACGAGACCCTGCTGGCCGCTCAGGGTGGGCGCTGCGCCATGTGCCGCTGTCGGCCCGAAGAGAACGAGTATTGACTTCGCAACGGCAAACCTGTCCGACGACTCGCTGTCGACCATGATCACGCAACCGGGGCCGTGCGAGGTCTCCTCTGCACCGCTTGTAACGCTGCTCTCGGGAACCTTCGTGACAGCGTGACACTTGCTCGCCGAGCGCTTCTCTACCTCGCAGCATCGGGCACCGCTGACGCCTACAGCGCCGCTGACGTCTCATCGCCCAACTGGGAATTGGCTGTTCTCGATCGACACGAGGCCCTTCGACCTGACGATCTCGAAGCTTGGAACGCCGCCCTTCGCAAAGTCGACGTGCTCGAGCAACAGATCAAACGAAAGGAAATATGACTATGCGTGTCGCAAACAAGACCGTCCGAATGAAGCTCAAGATCCAGGGGTACCGCAACGGCGTGCCGTGGCCGGAGGTGGGCGACGAGCTCGACGTGCCCGAGCACGAAGCCGACGACCTGATCTCGCAGGGCTACGCCGAGGAGGCGATCAGTGAAGGAACCAGTCGACGACCGCACAGTGCGCCCGCCGCAGACCCGGCCGAAAACGCCGCCAGCGAACCGGATGGTGCCGGCGCACCCGAACCGGATGCGAAGCCCGTCCGAGGACCGCGAGGGGCCGCAGGCACCGCCAAGAAGGCCGTAGGCGCGGCCAAGAAGGCGGTCGCTCCGCGCGGCAAGGGCAAGTAGCTGAGACGTGGCTGATCAGTACGACATCGTTACGCTCGACGAGGGCAAGACCGCGATCAACGTCAAGAGCGCGACGGGCACGTACGACACCGAGCTCGCCTCGGTCATCACGGCGGTGTCGCAGCGTCTCGTCGATCTGTGCGGCCCCGTCGTGAACCGCACGTTCACCAACGAGACCTACGACGGCGGGCCGCTCGTCGGCCGACAGTTCCTCGACGAGGCCGTCGACCGCGGCTACTCGTCGATCGAGCTGCGTCACGCCGCAGTCGGCCCGCTGGCAACGACCACGATCACGAACGCCGTCGAGTACGACAGCACCGGTGCCGGCACGACGCTCTCGCCCGAGACGTTCGACACGAAGCCCGCCGACGCTTACCTCGTGAAGCCGGAGACCGCTCTCGTGTTCCGCCGGCGCAGCGGCATCGAATGGCGGTACCTGCAGGGACAGGGCAACGTGGTGTTCACGTACACGAGCGGCCGTGCCGCCTCGACCGCCGCGGCGCCCGACAAGTTCAAGCAAGCCGCGCTGATCATGATCGCCCATGTGTGGCGCCAGCGCGGCCCGCAGGCCGGCGCCTACCGCGTCGACGCCGAGTCGGGCCCCGTGTTCGGCGTCGCGCCCTTTGCGGTACCGAACGCCGTCGTCGAGCTGCTCCTCGACGACCGTCGCCCCGACCGTGTCGCGGCGATCGGCTGATGGCTACCGGGTCGACCGTGCCGGCTGTCAAGGCCGCGCTCGTCGCACTTCTCTCGGCGAACGGCGCGCTCGCAGGCGTGCAGATCTCGCAGGGCTACCCCGGCGAGAGTTTCATCGAACGCGAAGCGATCTACACCGACCGCGTCACCGGCCGTCACGAGATCGCGAACATCAAGGCCGGCCGCAAGCAGCGCGACGAGAACTACGCGCTCACGCTCGTCGTCTCCGTGGTGAGCGATGCACCCGAAGATGTCGCCGACGTCGAGACGCGGGCCTTTGTGCTGCTGCAGGAGATCGAGGACACCCTCGCCGACGACCCAAGCCTCGGGAACGTCGACGGTGTCGTGCACGCCGTCGCCGGCCAGTTCCGTGAGCTCGCCGACCCGACAACGAACGGCGCCGCCTGCGTCATCGAGTTCGAAGTCGAAGTCAACGCCCGCCTGATCTGAATCGAGGAGCGCCGTCATGAAGATTCGCTGGATTGCAGAGCCCCGCGGGCTCGCCGACCCACAGCTCGAGGTGAAACGCGGCCAGATCGTCGACGTCGACGACGACGTCGCGGCCTCGCTCATCGATCAGGGTCTCGCCGAGCCCGCCGCCGCCGGCGCGAAGGCCGCGACGCCGGGCCGCAAGCCGAAGTCCGTTTCGGCCGAAACCCCCGTCAAGGCCGCGCCCGCGGCCGCTGACAAGTCCGAGGAGGGCAAGTAGTGGCTACAGGTTCGGGAATTTCCGGTCAGCTCGGCGTCGCCGAGGAGTCGACGTGGGGGACCGCGGTCACCGTCACGCGGTTCTACGAGCTGCTCGACGAGAACATTGACCTCGACATCGCGCGGATCGAGTCGGAAGGGATCCGTTCCGGGCAACGCGTCCTGCGCTCCGACGACTGGGTCGGCGGCACGAAGCGCGTCACGGGGCCGATCACGCTCGAGCTGGCGACGAAGAACATTGCGCTGCTGTTCAAGCACGCGCTCGGCTCTGTCGTCACGACGGGCGCGGGGCCGTACACGCACACCATCTCGCCGGGCGATCTGACCGGCAAGGGTCTGACGGTGCAGGCTGGCCGTCCGTCCGATGACGGCACCGTGCAGCCCTTCACGTGGAACGGCGTGAAGATTCTCGACTGGGAGCTCAGCTTCGAGGTCAACAAGCACGTGAAGCTCGTGTTCACCGTCGTCGCCAAGGACCAGACGACCGCCACCGCGCTGGCGTCGGCGTCGTACACGTCGGGGCTTCAGCTGTTGTCGTTCGTGCACGGCGCCATCACGATCGGCGGGTCGGCGGCGAAGGTGAAGTCCGGGTCGATCAAGGGTGTCAACGCGTTCAACCTCGACCGGATCTTCACCGGTGACTCGACGATCAGCGAGCCGCTCGAGAACGGCCGCCGCCAGTATTCGTTCGATCTCAAATGCGAGTTCGAGTCGCTCACGGCGCTCAACCGCATCGTGAACGGCACCGAGGCCGCGCTGTCCCTCGCGTTCACGCGTGGCTCGGACTCCGTCACCGTCGCCGGCAACATCCGGTCCGACAAGGGCATGCCGAACCTGGCGAACATGGACGTGCTCGAGCAGCCGCTTTCCGGCAAGTTCGTCGCCACCGCCGCCGACTCGACCGCGCTCACCGTCACGGTCGTCTCGGGCGAGTCCACGCCGTAGCCGTGGCGGTCAACGCCGGCGCGCACGGCATCGGAGTTGTCGGCCTCATCGAGGTGCAGCGGGCGCTGCGCCAGGTGTCCGACGAGTTGCCGCGCGAGCTCCGCCAACTCCACAAGCGGGTCTCCGAGATCGTCGCCCGCAACGCACAGGGCCGCGCCCCTGAGCTCAGCGGCCGGCTGCGTGCGTCGCTCGTCGCGCGGGCCGAGCAGCGCGGTGCCTCGATCAAGGGTGGCGGCGCCCGCGTCCCGTACTACGGGTTCATCGACTTCGGCGGCCGCGTCGGCCGAAACAAGTCCGTGGAACGCCCGTTCATCCGCGAAGGCCGAATCATCTTCCCGGCGATCGTCGCGACCCGCGACGAGGCGCTCGAGACCTACGACGAGGGCATGGCCGACCTGCTCGACCGCGCCCATCTCACCTGACCCATCACACCAAACGAACCGAGGGGAATCCTTCAATGCCAGACATCACGTTCCGTGTCACGTCCGGCCCGTTCGCCGGCGCTTACCGCGTGTCGCCTTCCGACATCACCGCCAGCGATGTCGGCGACCTCCTCGCCCAGGGCGGCCCTGACCTCGACGCCATCCTGCTCGGCGACGGTCCGAAAGGTGCCCGCATGTTCGCCGGCCTGGCCTGGCTCGTCCGTCGCCGCGGCAGCAGCAAGGGCCTGGCGTTCCGGGCGGTGTCCGACGCCATCAACTTCGACATCGTCGAGCCGATCGGCGACGACGAGGAGGAGTCCGCAGAGAAGCTCGAGGACCCTTCACACAGCGAAGGCGGCTGAGGTCGTATCTGCCGTTCTTTGCGTACCTGTTCGGCGTCAAGCCGTGGGAAGTGCAACACCTCACGTTCGCCGAGGTGGAGGACCTGAAGCTCCAGGTCGACGAATACCGCCGCAAGGCCCGAGAATCGAGGTGAAAACGCATGGCCGCAAATGAGGTTGTCGTCAAGTTCCTCGGCGACTCGTCGTCGTTCGAGAAGGCCGTGTCCAAGGTCGTCGCCGGGCTCGGCACCTCGGGCTCCGGTTTCGCAAAGTACGCGACCGTCGCCGCCGGCGCCGGCGCCGCGATCGGCGCGATCGGCGGCGCTCTGTACAAGGTCGGCGAGGACTTCGACGCCGTCAACGATCACCTGCGCGTCGCGACCGGCGCGACCGGCGACAAGCTGAAAGGCCTCGAGGCCGACTTCAAGACCGTGGTGAAGGACGTCCCGACCGACTTCAAGTCGGCCGGCGACGCCGTCGCTTTTGTCGCGCAGAAGATGGACGCGACCGGCAAGACGGGCCGCGGCCTCTCCGAGCAGTTCCTCGAGCTGTCCCGCATCACCGGCACCGATCTTCAGGCAAATATGCAGTCCGCCACCGACGCGCTGAACGTGTTCGGAGTCCGGGCCGCGGATGCTCCGGCGATCCTCAACGAGATGTTCCGCGCGTCGCAGCAGTCTGGCGTCGCCTTTTCAGATCTCGCGTCGCAGGTGGCTGATTCTCAGACGACGCTCAGCCAGTTCCACTTCACGATCGGCGAAACGACCGCTCTCGTCGCGACGCTTGGCAAGGAAGGCCTCTCGACGTCCGACGTGATCCCCGCACTCGGTAAGGCACTGGCGGCCGCAGCGAAGGACGGTGTGCCGGCGCAACAGTTCCTCGCCGACACGTTCGCGACGATCAAGAACGCTCCGAACGACACGAAGGCCGCCGGCGACGCGATGGAAGTCTTCGGCACCAAGGCAGGCACGAAGTTCGCCGGTCTGATCCGCTCCGGCAAGTTGTCCTACGACGACATGCTCAAGAGCATCACGTCCGGCAAGGACACCATCCGCAAGGCCGGAGCCGACACCGAAGACTTCAGCGAGAAGTGGACGAAAATCAAGAACCAAGTCTTCGTCGCCGCCGAGCCGCTAGCGACGAAGCTTTTCAACGCAATCGGTGCCGGCGCGGACGCGTTCTCGAAACTGAGTCCCGGCATGCAACAGGCGATCGTTCTCGGCGGCGGCCTCATCACGGTCCTTGGCGGGCTTAGCGTCGCCGCCGCGGTGATCGGACCGTTGTTCGCCGAGGGCGCCGTGGGCGCGGCAGCGTTCGGTATCGCGCTCGACGCCATCCCGTTCGTCGCTGTCGGTGCCGCCGTCGCGCTGCTCGCCGTCGTGATCGCGAAGAACTGGGACACGATCAAGAACGCGTTCCTGACCGGCGTCAGGTTCGTCGCCGATCAGATCCTCGGCATGGTCGGCACGATCATCCACGCGGCTGCGTCGGCGTTCGGCTGGGTGCCGGGCATCGGGCCGAAGCTGAAGGATGCCGCGTCGAAGTTCGACCAGTTCCGTGACGACGTGAATCGTGCTCTCGGCGGGATCAAGGACAAGACGGTCCAGGTCAACCTGGTTCAGGCTGACAACTCTGGCCGTCGCTTGCACGCGTTCGCCAAGGGCGGTTTCGTGCCCGGCCCGAAGGGCGCGCCTCAGGTGATCCTGGCGCATGGCGGCGAGTACGTCGTCTCGAACGATGACCTCGACGGCACGTCCTCGCGTTCACCGCTCGATGTCGTTGGCCAGCCGGCTGGCGGCAGTCGCGGCGATCTGACCGTGATCGTCCAAACGGGTCAGGTATTGGCGACCGAGCGTGACGTCGCGGCCGCCGTAGTCCAGGGCCTCGAGTACCACTTCGCTCATGGTGGCGCTATCGGTAACGGCCGCGGCGCGTACCTGAAGCCGTAGAGGGGGAAGCGATGTCGGTGAAGCCGGACAGGCCGGAGACGCCTGAGGAGTGGAAGCGCCGTGTTGGTGTGGGGCGGCCGAGCTCGGCGTTTCGTCGGATGGGTTCGGGGCCGGGTTCGTCGCGGTCGACGCCGGTCGCGCGTGAGGACAAGCCGGGTGTTGCGGGGGTGCGTACCGAGCATTGGGACGGGCGCCAGGACGCCACCGTGTTCGCCGAGCACACCCGTGTGCAGGGCAAAGCGATCAGAGGTTAGGAGTGTCGATGTCTGATTCGGAACGGCCGCCGAGCGCGCCGGTGGGGGCGGAGTCGTTGCCTGGTGTCATCGACCTGTACGCCGCGTACGACGCCACGAAGGCTGTCGTCGACGGCGGCGGCGAGGTCACCCGGGAGCAGCACGACGCCTACGACTCGGCGTGTGAGGCGTTGCACGCCTCTCGCCGCTACTGGCGGGAGATCCGCGACTACGTGGTCGCCGCCGGCCTCGAGGCGGCCGTGAACGAGGGCGAGGGCTAAAGGCATGGCGTTTAATGCAAGCGGAGCGTTCGGGCTCACGCTGCGCGACATCCTGAAGAACACGACCGCCGTCGATCTCGACAGCGACTCGATCAAGGCCGCGCTGTTTACGAACTCGCTGACGACGCCGAACTTCGACACCAACACGGCGTACGCGGCGGCGCCGTTCAATGCCAACGAGGTGTCGGGTACGGGCTATTCGGCCGGCGGGGCCGCGCTGTCCGGTCTGACTGTGGTCGTGGCTTCGCCGGTGGCGACGCAGCTGAACTTCGACGCGAATGATCTGTCGTGGGCGTCGGCGACGTTCAGCAGTGTGCGCGGCGTGCTCGTCTACGACGACACGATCGCTTCGCCGACCGCGAAGCCGGGCATCGTCGCGATCACGTTCGGCGCCGACTTCTCGGTGACGGGCGGCACGTTCACGATCCAGTGGAACGCGAACGGCATCTTCACCCTCGACTACGCCTAATCGAGCGGGCCTGGCGGCCGTGACGGAGTTCGCATGACGATCGCAGCGACGAACCTCACCGCGAGCCGCGACTCGACGGACGCGTCGTCGTTTTCGACGGCGTCGGTGTCACCGACCGGTAACGACCTGATCCTCGTCGCGGTCCTCAACAGCAAGGCGACGACGCCGGACACGCCGACGATTTCGGGCGGCGGCGTCACGACATGGACGCAGGTCTCGACCGACGTCCGCGCGACGAGCCGCCTCACGATCTTCCGGGGCGTCGCGCCGGCGTCGCCGACGCCCGCGGCGATCGTCATCGATTTCGGTGGCGTCACGCAGACGTCGTGTTCGTGGTCTGTTGACGACTTCTCCGGATGCGACACCGGCGGCACGAACGGGTCGAACGCGATCGTGCAGGCCGTCGCCGGGTCCGGCGGTGGCGGTGGCGGCTTCTCGGCTGCGACGTCGGCGACGGTCACGCTCGCCGCGTTCGGTTCGGTCGACAACGGCACGTACGGCGCGTTCGCTCATCTCGCCAACGAGTCGACGACGCAGGGAACCGGGTTCACGAAGCTCGGCGACATCGCCGGCGGCGGACCCGCGACCGCCCTCGAATCCCAGTGGCGTAGCGACAACGACACGTCCGTGGATGCGTCGTGGTCGACGTCGATCCAGTCGTTGGGTATCGGTATCGAGCTGAAGGCGGCGACGACCGGCACGACGGTCACGCCGTCCGAGGCCGCGGTGGTGTTGGCGCCGCAATCGCCGACGATCGTCAGCGGCACCACCGTCACCCCGTCCGCCGCCGCGATCGTGTTGGCGACGCAGGCGCCGGCGATCTCGACGGTCACCACGCCCGGGAACGGCTCGTATCCGGCGCATCTCATCCAGTTCGCTCCCGGTATCGCGTCATCGGCGGTGCCGTCGTCGGGTGACTGGGTCGACATCACGTTGAAAACGTTCGCCTGGTCGACGAAGTGGGGCACCGAGGACGAGTTCACGCAGCCCGGCGCCGGCACCGGCGACCTGTTGCTCGACAACTCGGCCGGCCTGTTCGACCCCGACAACACGTCGGGCACGTACTTCGGCAAGCTTCTGCCCGGCACATGGTTCCGGATCCTTGGCGGCACCACGACGGCGAACACCGACGTGTTCTACGGCCAGGTGTCGCAGGACGGTTTCCAGGTCGAGGCGTCGCAGTTCCCCGACTCGGTCGTGAACGTCCACTTGGTCGACGTCACCGAGTTCTTCTCGAACACCGACCTGGTGTCGTCGGCGTACGCGACGGAGGTCGCGGCGGACACACCGGCGCTGTGGTGGCGTCTCGGCGAGTCGTCCGGCTCGACGGCCGCGGACGCGTCGGGCAACGGGAACGCCGGCACCTACGCCGGTACGGCGCCGGCGAACAGCGGCGCCGGGCTCATCGTGAACGACGACAACGCCGCGGTCCACTTCGACGGCGTCGACGACGCGGTGACCGGTTCGATCACGTTGGGCGCGAACTTCACGCTCGAGTTGTGGGTCAACGCCAACAGCGACGCCTCGATCACCCGGTTCCTGCTCCAGATCGGGACCGTCTACGACGGCATTCAGCTCCGCATGGTGGCGCCCGGGGACCAGCACTTGCAGTACCGGTACGAGGACACCGCCTCGGGCGTGTTCTGCGAGTACCAGTCGACGGCCGCGGTGTTCGACGGCGCGACGCATCACATCGTGATCACGCAGGCCGGGGCGACGACGAGCCTTTATGTCGACGGCGTCGAGGGCAAGACGTTGACGAGCGGCGCGCCTGGCTCTGTCACGTGGCCCGCCAAGCCGGTGAAGGTCGCCGCCGGCGAACTGACCGGCACGTCGCCGACGAGGTATCTCACCGGCGTCGTCGACGAGCTCGCGCTGTACACGTCGGCGCTGTCGAGCGCCCGCGTGTCCGCACACAGGTCGGCCGGCACGACGCCGTGGGCCGGCGATCTCACGTCGACTCGGCTCGGCCGGATCCTCGACCTGATCGGCTACTCGTCGACTCAGCGCAACATCGCGACGGGGAACACGACGATGCAGGCCGCCAGCATCGGTGGCGACGCCTGGTCGGCGATGCTGGCGATCGCCAAGACTGAGAACGGCTCGGTGTACATCGACCATCAGGACGGCGGGAAGGTCCGGTTCATTAACCGCCAGTACCGGTGGACGGCGGCGGCGTCGGTGACGTCGCAGGTGACGATCGGCGACGGCGGCGGCGCCGAGATCCCGCCGGCACGCATCGCTCTCGCCGACGACCGCATCGTGAACTACTCCACGATGCAGCGCGCCGGCGGCGACGCCGTGCCGGCCGAGGACGCGGCGAGCAAAACGACGTATCGGAAGCGCAGTTTCTCGGAGACGGGACTGCTGTATCAGACCGACGACGAGAGCCTGTACCGGGCCCAGCGTGTCGTCACCGAGAAGAAGGACCGGCACCGCCGTGTCCGGTCGGTCACGCTCGAGCCGCGCAAGTCGACGCACCCGGCGTGGGCGCACGTGTTCGCCCGCAAGCTCAACGACCGGATCACCGTCAAGTGGCGGCCCACCTACGGCGGCACCCGTTCCTACGACGGCTGGATCATCGGGATCGAGCAGCGGTGGAACAAGGACTCCGGGCTCTCGACGGTGTTCTTCTGCGCCCCGGTGCCGTTCGACACGACCGGCGAGCCGTATTGGATCGCCGGTGTCTCGGCGGCGGGCGTCTCGACCCGGCCCGGCTACTAGGCGGAAGGTTCTCAGATGGCATACGACGCCAACCCGGCAGCGACGCACGACCCGACGACCGGCGTCGTCGTTCCGACGGCCTGGCTTGACCTGATCAACTCGAACTTCGCCGAGATCGGCTCCGCGTGGACGGCGTACACGCCGACATGGTCGACGTCGGGCACCGCGCCCTCGCTCGGCAACGGCACGCTCTCCGGCGCCTACAAGAAGCTCGGCAAGACGCTGTACGTCCGCGTCCGGTGGGTCGCCGGGTCCACGACGACGTTCGGGACCGGGTCGTACTTCTTCGACTTGCCGCCGGGCGTGACGACGGTCGGCAGCGTGCAGGCTCTCTCTGCGAAGGGCTACGACGCGTCGACCGGCAACAACTACGTGCTCTCCGCGTTCGTGATCGCCAGCGGCACACACATCGAGGCCATCTCGAACGGCGCCAGCTCTGTCGGTGCCACGTCGCCCGTCACGTGGGCCACGTCCGACGAGCTCATCTTCACCGGCGTGCTCGAGATCTCGTAACCGCAACAACCCGCGGCCGCCGGCCGCGCCGTCCCTGAAGGAGATGCCCATGCCCTATGCGGCTGACTTCGTCGCGCTCTGCCAACACGAGGCCGGCGACCGCTACGTCTACGGCGCCGAGGTGAACCTCAACGATCCCGACCCGAAGGCGCACGGCGACCCGTTCGATTGCTCGGAGCTCGTCCAGTGGGGCACGTTCCGCGTCGGCACGCCGATGCCGGACGGGTCCGCCGCCCAGCTCGCGTTCTGCAAGTCGCACGGCACCGAGATCTCGGTCGCCGAGGGCATCGCAACGCAGGGCGCGCTGCTGTTCATCCAGACAGGCAGCGAGCATCACGTCGCGGTGTCGCTCGGCAACGGCTCGACGATCGAAGCCAGAGGTAAGGCGTACGGCGTCGGGAACTGGGGCGCCAACGGCAGGCCGTGGACGCACGCCGGGCTCGTGCCGGGGCTCACCTACTCGGCGCCGCCTGCGGCGCCGGTGCCTTCGGGCGCGCCGTCGTCGCCGGTGCCGGGGTGGCCGGGCCGCTACCTGCGGAACCCGATGCACGGTGCCGACGTGCACGAGTGGCAGTCGCAGATGCATCACCGTGGCTGGTCGATCAGCGTCGACGGCGCCTACGGCCCGAAGTCTGAGTCTGTGTGCGCGCAGTTCCAACGGCAGATCGGGCTTCACGTCGACGGCGTCGTGGGGCCGGTGACGTGGAAGGCCGCGTGGGCGGCTCCGATCGCTCGGTGACGGGCGGTCTCGGTGTTCGAAGTCGGTGCGGGTCGGGGCAGACCGGGAGGACCGCTCACATGAAGACCGCATGCGTGTTGGCCGGCGCGCTGTTCGTCGCGTCGTCAGGTTGGACTCGTCTCAGCGTCGGCCTCGCCGTCGTGCTGGTGCTGTTGCCGCTCGCTGCGCTCGTGTTGGCCATCCGCAAGCTGCAGCGCACCGCTGACGAGCTCGTGACGATCGCCACCGGGCTCAAGGACAAGAGCGACGAGGTGCTCGCGCGACTTCCGAAGGAGTAATCGCCTGTGGCCGGCGAATCGTTTGCTGTTGCTGTCGTCGGTCTCGTGGGCCTCGTCGCTGCGGCGGCTGTTGGCGCGTGGATCGCCGGTCGTGCCACGAAGAACGTGGAGATGGCGAAGAACAAGACGAACGCCGCCGCGGTGGCGATCGACGGGCTCGACAAGTTGTCGCAGCGCCAGGACCGCGACATCGAACGCATCAGCGAGGAGCTCGACAAGGAACGCGACGCCCGGCTGAAGGCGGAGGCGGACCGTGACGCCGCGCGCGCCCGTTGCGCCGAGCTCGAGGCCGAGCTGCGCCGTCTCAAGAGAAAGGAATCGACGTGACGTCTCCGTACACGGCCCCGAAGAAGGCGCCGGACCCGGTCCGGCTGCTCAAGATCGTCGTCGCCTTGCTTGTCGTGATCGTCGTCGGCATGTGCGCGGTGTTCGCCGCCGGCTACCTGTCGTTGCGCGCCAACGATCGCGCGATCATCCAGGCTCGCTCCGAGGCCCGGCACCGCGAGTGCCTCCGCGACAACGACGAGCTCGCAAAGGCGATCCAGAAGGAACGCGAATCGTGGAAGTCCTTCATCTTCCGGTCGTTCGACGCGCAGGGCATCAGACCGACCCCCGCGCAGGAGGCGCAGATCGCCCCGTTCCTCGCCGAGCAAGAGGCCGCGGTGCGCAAGGAGTACTCGGATCGGGCGCCGCGGCCCTGCACGAAGCAGTCCGAAGACGCGCACTACCGCGCTCAAGCCTTGGAGGCACGATGACCCGCAAGACCGCCCCTCTGTCGATCCGCGTCGGCGCGTGGCTCGGCCGACGCTGGAAGCTCGTCCCGCACGCCGTCACGAGCGTCGCGGCGTTGGCGTCGCTGCCGTTCGTGCACGGCCACGTCCTCGACGTCGCGCACGTGGCGATCGTCGTGTCGATCCTGCTGGGCGTCGGCACCTACGCGGCGCCGGCCAACAACCCGCCCGAGTCGTGAATTACGACCACCACCTCCTAGCTCAGGCCTAGCCCGTTGCTGTGCGGGTGAAGGGCGCCTCGGTTACCGGTCGGGATGCTCCGGGAAAGGTGGCCCGGCTGAGCTGAAGGTCGGCGCCGGCTTGTGACGGCACCGGCTTTGTCGACGTCGACCCCCAGCGACGATCGACAGAAGATTGCGCCTCTCGCGTGAGGGCCTTCGGGCCACACGTCGAGAGGCGCTTTCTTCGCGTCCGCAGAGATGTGGTGTTAGCGCCGCGTTGCCCCGGCGAGCTCGTTGCCACCCTTGAAGTCGATCGTCATGAGGTTGAGGGCGCTCGGCGAGTAGTTGGCGGCGAGGCCGAGCGCGAGCGTTTCGAGCAGGCGGGTCTTGCCCGCGCCCGTGGTGCCGGCGACGAGCATGTGGCTCGCCGCGCCGGCGAGCGTCACCGCCACTGGGCCGTGTTCGTCGGCACCGACGACTGCCACCACCGGGTCGACGGCGCGGCGCCAGCCGCGAGCGATCGCCGCGGCGTTGGTCACCGCCGGCACGATGTCGGGTAAACGAACCCGCGCCGGCAGGGCGTTTCGTCCGCGGCGGTGGCCGCCGAGCGCTGCGAGATGCATCGCAACCGAGAGTGCGTAGCCCGAAGCGGCCGCCGGTACGTCCGCCAACACCGCCGACGACGCCGCGTGCCGCGTCGAGACGCTCACCCGAGTCGGGCGCGTCGCGCGGATGACGACGCCGTCGCCGTGACGGCCGCCGTTCGTCTCGTGCCGGAACAACACGACGTCGTTCGGACCGGTGGCCACGGCCGGCACGCGATCGAGCACGACGAGGCGGCGGGCGCGCTCGGCGCTCGGCAGTCCGCTCGCCACGGCACCTGAGGACACGACCACTTGGGCGCGCGCGTGCGGCAACAGCGCCGTCCACGCCCACCGGTCGAGATCGTCGCTGGCGACCAGCAACTCGACGTCGTCGGGGCGCAGCGCGACCGCGGCCTGCACGACGAGCCACGTGAACAGGTCGTCGAGAAACGGCTCGGGCCCGATGACGGCGAGCGGCTCGCCGTCGCACGCCACGGTGATCGGTACGGCATGGGCGACGCCCGCCGGAGCCAAAACCTTGGCGTCGGCGTCGTCGGCGTCGACCGCCACCGCGTGCGCGTCGGCATCCAACCCGACGCGCACCACGAGATCGTCGCCCGGCCGCGACCACAACGACGCGCTCCGTCGCTCCAGGAGGCTGAGTAGGGCCGCCGGATCCGGATGCAACGCTCGTCCCGCGCGCGCCACCGCGTTCGCTTCGAGGCGCATGTCGGCGCCGATCGACGCGAGACGGGCGGTGTGCGCGTCGTCGAGGCGCCGTTGGGCCCGGCGCGCCAAGACCCGGTCGACGCCGAATCCGGCGAGCAGCGCTGCCGGCGTCGCCGCCAGGGTGACCGGTAGTGGCGCACCACCGGCGGCCGCGGCGAACGCAATCGCCCCGGCGCTGGGCATGACGAAGGGGGCGTACGACCGACGCGGCGCGTTGTCGGTCTTCGCCAACCGGAACCTGCCGCGCTCGACGACCGGCGCCGGCTCGGGGCCCGCGGCCACAGTGAGCACGCTGTCTCCGACTTCTATGGCGGCGTACGGAGCGACGGCGAGCGCGTCGCCCGGCGGGATCCGTTCGCCGTCGACGAACGTGCCGTGGCGCGAACCCAGGTCACGCACGACGACTTCGGCGCCGGTCCAGTGCAGTTCGGCATGGCGCCGCGAGACGCCGAGGGACGACAGGACGAAGTCGGCGGCGGCGTCGCGTCCCACGACCAGCGTGCCTTCAGTAATGCGCCGGCGCTGCCCGGCATCGACGCCACCGATCACCCGGAGTTCCGGGCCGAGCCGCTTCCAGTCACCGACCACCGACTCACCGACTCGCAGAGTGTCGCCGGCACAAACGCCGGCGTCGGCCAGCGTGGCCGCCGGATCGAGGCGTTCGCCGAGACGGGCGAGGGGCACGGAAGCCGAACCGCTGGCGGCGGCCGCCAGATCGGCGACGAGCGTGTGATCGGACACGGTGGCGACGACGGGTCGTTCGCCCGCGTCGGTCACGATCAGCAGCGCGACGTCGAAGCTGCTCACACCGAGTAATCCCGCGGCGGCGGAGGAGGTTCCTCCTCCTCGATCAGCGTCGTCTCGGTCGTGGGCACACGGTGGACGCGCGGCACGGTCGTGGTCTTCGGAGTGGTGACGGGCGCCGCGACGACGGTTACCGGCGTGTCGGCATGCAGATTGCCGACAATCACGCGCACGACCACCGCACCGGGGGCGACGCCCACGACGCTCAAGCCGTCGACGCGCACGATGCCCGTGCTCCCGATGACCTGCAGTTGCGCGTCCTTGAGCAACGCCGCCGGCGCGTCCTGGCCGTAGGGAGTGGCGCCGTGCACGTTCGCGACGGCGCGCTGGCCGACGGTGACCGACGCCGGTACAAGGTCGAGGGACACCGACGCCAACGTCGGCGCGTCGCTGAGCGCCAGCGCGTGGCGTGAGATCGCGGCCTGGCGGTCGCGCACCAGTCGCGCCAACAGCACGGCGTCACTCACCGATGTCGGAACCGACATACGAAAGGCGACGACGTGGTGTTGATGCGGCGCGATCGGCGGCACGTCGAAGTGCACGAGCACCGAACCGTCGCTCTGCCTTTGGACCGGCTCGTCGTGACCGACGAGAGCGAGCACGTTGCCGCGCACGGCGCTCTGGGGGAACAACTCTGGTATCTCGGTGGCCAACGTCGGCTGGTTCGACGGATTCGTCACGTCCAAACGGCCGGTGAGCGTGCCCTGCTTCAGGCGCCACTGATACTGCGTCGGCACGATTGTGTTGGACTCGGGTGGCAGCGGTGTGAGTGAGCGCACGGCGCCGATCGTCTCGGGCGCGTTGCCCAGCAACGTGAAGCGGTCGCGACCACCGGCCCACGCCAGGCCACCGACGACGAGCGCGATCATCGCCGCGCCGGCGAGAACACGCGCCACCGTGGAGTTGCGCTCGTAGCGCGGCGTCGGGCGAACGAAGCCGTCGGCGGCGCGTCCCGTCGAGCGGCGGCGCGTGCCCTGCCGGCGCGCCGCGCCCGCGAGGTCGGGCGGAGCGTCAAGCGCGATCGACGCGTTCTCGGCGGCGGGCCGGGCCGAGTCGAGCAGGGCCCGGGCGGCGCGTGCCGACTCGGGCCGTCTGTCAGGCAACGGCGAGAGCAGCGCCGCCACCACGTTCCAAATCGCGTCGGGAACGTTCGGCGGTCGGTTCGGACCTTCGGCGCGCAGCAGGCCGATCGCCTGGTACGCCGTCTTGGCGTGGGCGTGGGGTGGCGCCCCGAAGAGGCCCTCGTACAGCACGTAACCGACGGCCCACAGGTCGGCAGCCGCCGACGGCGCCCCGCCGTCGTGCACTTCGGGCGCGATGTAGAGGTCGGTGCCGAGGACGGAACCGGTGCTGCGGGTGCGGTCGATCGGGCGCACGATGCCCATGTCGCCCAGGCGCGCTCGGAGAACCCCGTCGACGCGCTCGAGCATGATGTTCTCGGGTTTGATGTCGCGATGGACAAGCCCGACGGCGTGGAGCGCTTCGAGCGCCGCCAGCACGTCGTCGGTGATCTGCACCATCTCGATGGGCGTCGGCGCGCCGGCGCCGCGCAGGGCGTTGCGCAGGTCACCTTCGTTGGCGAGGTCCATCACGAGGCCGACGACGCCACGCCGCTCGTCGACGACGGAGTCGTGCACGGTCATGAGCCGGGGGTGGTCGATCCGGCCGACCTCCGCCTCAGCGGCGGCGCGCTCGCGGAACGTCCGCAGCGGCAGCACCTTCAGCGCGACGCGCTCGCCCGTCCGGCCCTTTCGGGCCGCGAAGACTTCGGCGGTCGCCCCGGCGGCGAACGGCTTGTCCTCCACGCGGTAAGGCCCCAACTTCCACGCCACTTCGTGCGGACTCTACGGGCCGCTACGTTGCAATGCCATGGGTACTTTGGTGTTGGTCCGGCACGGCCAGAGCGAGTGGAACCTGCTCAACGTGTTCACGGGATGGCAAGACCCGGACATAACGGAACAAGGCCGCGCCGAGGCCGTCGACGGGGGCAAGGCGCTGGCGGCCGCCGGGCTGCTGCCCGACGTCGCCCACACCTCTTTACTGCGGCGGGCGATCACCACCTGCAACCTCGCCCTCGACGCCTGCGACCGCGAGTGGATCCCCGTCCACCGGCACTGGCGGCTCAACGAACGCCACTACGGCGCGCTCCAGGGCCTTAATAAGAAGGAGACGGAGGACAAGCACGGCACCGAGCAGTTCCTGCTGTGGCGCCGCAGCTACGACGTGCCGCCGCCCCCCGTGGCCACGGACTCGCCGCACCACCCGATCAACGACCTCCGTTACGCCGATGTCGCCCCCGAGCTGCTGCCGGCGACCGAGTGCCTGGCCGACGTGCTCGTGCGGGTGCTGCCGTACTGGTACGACGCCATCGTCCCGCAGCTGCACGAGAACAAGACGGTGCTCGTCGCCGCCCACGGCAACTCGCTGCGCGCCCTGGTGAAGCACCTCCTCAACATCAGCGACGCCGAGATCCCCTCGCTCGAGATCCCGACGGGCAAGCCGTGGGTCTTCGAGATGAACGACGACTACACGGTCAAGTCCGAGGCCTACCTCTAGCCGCCGGCGACTTTCTGCGGGTTATGGGACCCCGTTGTCCCATAACCCGCATGAAGTGGTTCGAGGGCCTCCATCAGGTAGCCCCGAGAACGAACGGTTTTGATCGACAGGCCGAGGGGTCCGACGCGGCGGCGCAGGCGCAGCACGTGGACGTCGAGGGCGTTGCGGCCGGCGGCGCCGTCGGGCCAGCCGGCCGACGCCAGCGCGTCACGGGAGACGACCGCGCCGAAGCGGTCGACGAGCGTGGCGGTGAGGCGAGCCTCGACCGGTGGCAGGGGCACCCAGCCGGGGCCGAAGCGCAGCACGCCGTCGCCGTCGAGGCTCGGCGTGGTGACGGAGTGATGCCGGGCGCGCACTTCGAGCGCCGTCAGCCGCGCCCGCAGGTCGAGTTCGGACGCGGGGACGCGAATCCAGTCCTCGACGCAGTCGACGGCCTCGGGCGGCATGGCACCGTCCTCGACGAGCAGCAGGCGCGCCTGGCCGATCTCGACGAGGTGCTCGCGCCGCGCCGCCTCCGCGGGCCATCGCAAGAGCACTACGTCCACGGTGCAAAACGTAGAGACGAAACATTGCAGGGACATTTCGCCGCCGTGAAGGCTCGCGACGCGCTTATTGTTCGCTCAACGTGCCAAGGGGAGGCTGGACAAAGTGGCGAAAGACACGAAGCTTGATCAACTCGCACGAGTGCGGCTGTTCTCGGCGTGCTCCAAGAAGGAACTGACGACGATCGGGCGCGCGTCCGACGAAGTGACAGTTCCCGACGGCGCGGTGCTGTGTAAGGAAGGCGACCC
The DNA here is from genome assembly GCA_035546775.1 of Acidimicrobiales bacterium. Taxonomy (NCBI): domain Bacteria; kingdom Bacillati; phylum Actinomycetota; class Acidimicrobiia; order Acidimicrobiales; species Acidimicrobiales bacterium. The sequence continues at coordinate 41,561 of DASZWD010000054.1, read as the reverse complement.
GGGCCACGAGTTCTATCTCGTGCTCAGCGGTGGTGTGGACGTGAAGCGCAAGGGCAAGAAGCTCAACGGGCTCGGCCCGGGCCAGTACTTCGGCGAGCTGGCGCTGCTGCATCGTGGCCCGCGCAACGCCACGGTCACGGCCCGCGGCGAGACGACGCTGCTGGTCCTCGGCCAGCGCGAATTCTCCGGTGTGCTCGACAGCATCCCCGGCTTGGCCCACAAGCTGTTGGCGGCGATGGCCGCCCGCTTGGCCGAAGCCGACATGGGCAGCAACTAGCCGCACGTCTTGAACTCCGCTCCTGCGAGCGGCGTTCACTAAGTTGCAACGCATGGCCGAATCGCAGAAGCCGTCGCGCCGCCTCCGCCCGAGCCACATCGCGCTCCTCCTCGGCGTCGGCTGGGCCGTGCTCACCTTCGCCGCCGGTACGGCGTCGGCGATCTTCCACTTCCACGACGACTCCCCCGTCAGCCGGCACGACTTCCTGAACATCCCCTCGCCGGTCAAGGGCATCTTCTACGGCGTCTTGACCGTCGCCTTCCTCTGCGTCGGCTACCTGTTCTCCCTGCGGGCGCAGAACTGGGAGCGGGGCCAGCCTGACCGGCGCAAGACGACGCCGAAGAACGCCAAGCAGCGCATCGAGGCGTTCCGCTCTGGGGTGTGGATGCGCACGCTGCTGCGCGACGGCGCGGCAGGGCTGATGCACAGCCTGATCTACTTCCCGTTCCTCGTGCTGTTCGCGGTCACGAACCTCGTCATCTTCAACGAGCAGGCGCCGAAGTCGCTCAAGTTCCTGCACGGCCGGGCCTATCAAGCACTGTCATTCGGCGCCGATATCGCCGGCGTGCTGTTCATCATCGGCATCAGCTGGGCGATCTACCGCCGCTTCGTCCAGCGCGTCTATCGCGTGCGCATCAAGACGCGTCCCGAGGACTACGTCATCCTCGGCCTGTTCCTGCTCATCGGCGTCGGCGGCTTCCTCGTCGAAGGGTTCCGCATCGCCATCGTCGGTCGGCCGGCGTTCGAGAAGTGGTCGGTCGTCGGCTACCCCGTCTCGTACTGGTTCCAGAACAACACCCACATGCACGGCTGGCACCAGACGTTCTGGATGCTGCACGCCTCCGCGTTCGTCGCCTTCCTCGTGCTGATCCCGACGACCAAGCTGCGCCACATGTTCACCTCGCCGATGAACATGTACCTGTCGGACCGCGACCGCCCCAAGGGCGCGATGAAGCCGCTGCCCAACATGATGGAGACGAGCCTCGAGAGTTTCGGCGCCAACGTGATCGAGGACTTCACGTGGAAGCAGCTCCTCGACACCGACGCCTGCACGGTGTGCGGGCGCTGCACGTCGGTGTGCCCGGCGCACGCCACGGGCAAGCCGCTCGACCCCCGCGAGATCGTGCTGAAAGTCGGCCACGTGATGGCGGCGACGCACCCGTCGGGTTCGGTGTCGCCGGTCGTGGGCCAGGATGTCGAGCTGACGGTCAAGTCCGACTCGGTGTTCGAGCGCATCTCGTCGGAAGAGATCTGGGCGTGCACGTCGTGCAAGGCGTGCGACGACATCTGCCCGGTCAACATCGAGATCCTCGACAAGATCCTCGACATGCGGCGCTACCTGTCGCTGATGGAGTCCGACTTCCCCGCCGAATTGGGCAACGCCTACCGCGCCATGGAGAACCAGGCCAATCCGTGGTCGATGAACCAGAACGAGCGCGCCGACTGGGCGAAGGGTCTCGTCGGCATCGACATCATCGACGGCTCGTCGCCCATCGAGGCCGAGTACCTGTACTGGGTCGGCTGCGCCGGTTCCTTCGACGACAAGAACAAGAAGGTCACGCAGGCCACGGCCAAGCTGCTCCAGCGCGCCGGCGTGTCGTTCTCGATCCTCGGCCCCTCCGAGCAGTGCACCGGTGACCCGGCGCGCCGTTCGGGCAACGAGTACCTGTTCCAGATGTTGGCGGGCGCCAACGTCGAGACGCTCAACGGCATGGGCGTCAAGAAGATCATCACGCAGTGCCCGCACTGCTTCAACACGCTGGCCAACGAGTACCCGCAGCTGGGCGGTACCTACGAAGTCGTCCACCACAGCCAGTTCCTCGAGTACCTCATCGACACCGGCAAGCTCGACATGTCCGGCGCGTCGCTCGACGAGCGCGTCGTGTACCACGACAGCTGCTACCTCGGCCGCCACAACGACGTGTACGAGGCGCCGCGCCGCGTCATCGGCTCGCTCAAGGGTGTCGACATCGTCGAGGCGCCGCGCAACGGCAACCGCGGCATGTGCTGCGGCGCCGGCGGCGCCCGCATGTGGATGGAAGAACACGTCGGAACCAAGGTCAACACCGAGCGGTCGCGCGAACTGTTGGCCACCGGAGCCTCACGCGTGGCCACCGCCTGTCCGTTCTGTTACATCATGATCGACGACGGCGTGAAGGAACACGGGCGCGACGACGTCGTCGTGGCCGACATCTCGATGCATCTCCTCGACGCGCTGGAACGCGGCGGGTCGATTTCCTGAGCTTCTACTTCTTGAAGTTCTCGAAGAAGCGCGACGGCGTGGGCCCGCGCTGGCCCTGATACTTCGAGCCGACTGACTTCGAGCCGTACGGGTTGTCCGCCGGCGTCGTCATCTGGAAGAAGCTGACCTGGCCGATCTTCATGCCGGGGTACAGCCGGATCGGCAGGTTGGCCACGTTGGACAGCTCGAGGGTGAGGTAGCCGTTGAAGCCGGCGTCGACGAAGCCGGCCGTGGCGTGCACCAGCAGCCCGACACGACCGAGGCTCGACTTGCCCTCGATGCGGGCGACGAGATCGTCGGGGACGCCGACGAGTTCGGAAGTCGAACCGAGCACGAACTCGCCGGGGTGCAGCACGAAGTACTGATCCTCGGGCACCTTGACCAGTTCGGTGAGGTCCTCTTGGTCCGCCTTCACGTCGATCACATCCATCGTGTGGTTGAGAAAGACGCGAAACAGGTTGTCGAGGTGCAGGTCGACCGACGACGGCTGAATGCAGTCGTCGCCCAGCGGGTCGATGACGATGCGCCCGGCGTCGATGGCCTCGCGGATGGAGCGGTCAGACAGGACCATTCGGAGAGCCTACGGGATGAGGACGACGCGGCCCACTGCTTGGCGGCTCTCGATAAAGGCGTGCGCCGCCGCGGCTTCGGCGAGGGGGAAGGTGCGGTCGACGAGCACGGTGAGGCGGCCGGCGGCGACGTCGTCGACGAGGTCCTGGATCATGCGCTGGGCGCGCTCGGTGGCGATCTCGGCGCCGAGGAACACGCCGGTGAGCGACTGGTTGTTCATGCCGAGCACGCCGGCGTCGAAGGGGGTGAAGTCGCGTCCGGCGCTGCCGACGGTGATCGCCCGGCCGCGGTAGGCGAGGCAGGCGACCGACTTCTGGAGCGTGGCGCCGCCGACCGAGTCCACGACGAGGTCGACGCCGCGGCCATTCGTGAGGGCGCGCACGTCGTCGACCCAGCTGTCCTGCGAGTAGTCGATCGGGTGGTCGAGGCCGAGCTTGGTCAGCGGCTCGAGGCGTGCGAGCGAGCTGGCCGTGGCGATGACCGTCGCCCCGGCGCGCTTGGCGAGCTGGATCGCCGCCATGCCGACGCCGCCGGCGCCCGCCTGCACGAGCACGGTCTCGCCTTCGGTGAGGTGGCCGAACTCGAAGAGGCAGTCGTGCGCCGTGCCGAAGGCGACGGGCACGCAGGCACACGCCACGACGTCGGCGCCGTCGGGGATCGTCCAGGTGATCTGGCTCGGCACGCAGAACAACTCGGCGTGCGAGCCGTTGAAGCTCGTCGCCACGACGCGGTCGCCCACCTTGCGATCGGTGACATCGTCGGCCACTTCCACGATCGTGCCCGCCGCCTGGTAGCCCACGATGTGGGGAGTGGACAGCAGCGGACCGCCGAGACGGTTGAGCGTGTCGCCGCCTTCGATCGACACCGCCTCGACCTTGATCAGCACGCTGCCGGGCGTGACCACGGGGTCGGGAACGTCCTCGTACTGGAGCACTTCGGGTGGACCGTTCTTGTAATAGACGGCGGCTTTCATGGGCGCCACCTTACGGGTGCAGGCCATCATGTCGTCATGGGACTCGAACACTTTGCACCGACGGCAACCGCGGTCGACGTGCACGCGGTTCTCGTGCGCGACGGCGCCGTCATAATCGACGACGTCCTCGACGACGCGACGATCGCCACGTTGCGCGCCGAACTGGCGCAACCGCTGGCGACGACCGCGCCGGGGGTCGAGGAGTTCAGTGGGCTGAACACGCGACGCTTCGGTGCGCTGATCGAGCGCGCCCCCGCCACCCGACCCCTCGTCACCCACCCACTGGTGCTCGAGGTGGCCAAGCTGCTGCTGGCGGACGCGTCGGCCGTGCAGCTACACCTCACACAGGCGATCTGCATCGGCCCCAACAGCCCGGCGCAGGTCATCCACCGCGACCAGTGGGCCTTCGACTTCTTCGCGTTCCCGCCCGGCTACGAGGTGCAGTGCAACACGATCTGGGCGATCACCGACTTCACCGAACAGAACGGTGCGACCCGCGTCGCCGTCGGCTCGAACCACGCCGAGAACGACCTGCGGCTCGAACAAAGCGACACCGTCGGCGCGGTGATGCGCGCCGGCTCCGTCGTCATCTACACGGGCGCGGTGTACCACGGCGGGGGCGCCAACGTGACCGACGACGAAACGCGCATCGGCGTCAACATCACCTACAACCGCGGGTGGCTGCGTCAGGAGGAGAACCAGTACCTGGCCGTATCGCGCGAGTGCGCCGCCACCCTCGACGAGCAACTGCTGCGGCTCATGGGATACCAGAAGGGAGCGTTCGCGCTCGGCTACATCGACGACCTGCGCGACCCCATCGCCGCGGTCCGTCCCGAGTTCGCCAACCCCTTCGGCTTCGCCGTCGGTACCTGACGCCACGCCGAGGGGGCGTGTGCGGAGTTCGTCGGGTCTTCGGCCGGACAACTCCGCACACGGTGCTGACCGTTAGGATCGTCGCTCCACGCGGGTGTAGTTCAGAGGCAGAACATCAGCTTCCCAAGCTGAGAACGCGGGTTCGATTCCCGTCACCCGCTCCAAATTTTCCGCTGGTCACGGCGGCGCCGAGGTGGCAGCGACTCGACGTGCCGAGCAGCGATGGCACTTTCATGGCACATCCGCGAAAACGAGTTCGGTTGATGCACTGCGCGTTTCGGAGTGCGAACATGTATGCGTGCCGCCACCTCCTGAGCCGTCCGAGCGCGAGCTTCGTAGCCTCGCGAGGGCACTACGTCGTCCTGTCGGCCGATACACGTACGAGCGCGCCGCCCACTTGGCCGGCGTGCCACAGCGCACGCTCCACGACTGGGCGCAGAAGCGCGTGTTCGTGCCGGACTTCAACGATCTCCGCCCGAAGCAATGGTCGTATCGCGATCTCGTGCTGGTCCGTTTGTTCGTATGGCTCCGAGGCGCAGGGCAGACGCCCGCCAACGCTTCCCGTCACGTGGACCTCGTCCGAAGCTTGCTCGAGACAGCGTCGGACGACGCGCTACCGGTACTGCGCGGCGATCACCGGGCGCTGCTGATCGAAGACGAGCAGTTCGATCGAGCGACCGGCGACCAGATCATGGAGGGGCTTGGCGCCTTGATGAGTGTCTTCGATTTCGCGCAGGAGCTGCCAGACGTTGGCAAGCCGATGTGGGGGCCCAACCTCGTCAGGCCATCGGAATACACATCGATCCTGCCGCTCGTTATGGCCGGCGAGCCCTGCATCGCTACGACCCGCATCACGACAGCGAACGTTTGGACGCTCCAACACGATCGCGGACTAAGCGCCGGCGAAATTGCCGACTTGTATCCCGGCTTGAACAAGCTTCAGGTCAGGGATGCCATAGAACTCGAATCGAAGCTGCGACCCGCGGCGTAAGCCTTGGCCCCGCGACGTTGGCTCCTGGATCAGAACTTCCCGAAGCCGCGGTTCGACGCTGACCAACTCGACGCGACTGTCACGTACACGCACCTCGTTGACTTCAACAACGTCTTCTCGAACACGTCGACGCCCGACTGGCTTTTGCATCTCGCTGCCGAACACGACGGATTTGAGGGCGTTGTCACGACCGATCCGAGCCAACTCGAACAAGACGAGGAAGCGATCGCGCTCGTGGCGACAAATTTGAGCGTGGTGACTTGGACACATCGCATTAACGACCCGGTCGTTCAGTGGGGCAGTTTGATCGCCTACATGCCCGAGATCCTCAAGCAGATCGACCGCCATGGACCCTCACTCATCACGTTGCCGGTGCCACGCCTTACCGCGGCGAAAGTAGACAAGACCGCCGGCATTGCCGGCCGGATCGCGTCACAGCGCAAGGTGTCTGTACCGGAACTGCGTGGCGAGGTGCTGCCCGATATGAGGGCTGAGTTGGCCGACCGGCAGCTCGAACATCTGTTGCCGTACTTGGAACGTGAACGCGCGCCGAAGAGATAGCTACCGAGCAACTCCACGTCGGTAGGAAGGCTGTGATCGACTTGACCTCAGCCGCTCTCGAAGAGCGACTGCTGGCGGCTCTCGCGGTTGGCACGTAGCTCCTCGATCGGCGTGACGGTCGCCTCGTCGGCCGGCTTGATATCCGCTGCCTCGAGGAACTCGCCGATGGCCTTGGCGATGACGACGTCGCGATCCCGGGTGGCGTGTTGGTAGATCAACGCCGCCCGCGCGGTCGAGTGGCCCATGCGCGCCATAAGTTCCTTCGTCGATGCACCGGTCGCGGCAGCAAGCGTGTTGGCGGTGTGGCGCAGGTCGTGGAAGTGGAGATGCGAAAGGCCGATCTTCGACTTGGCAGCCTTCCAGCGCAGGTTCCAGATGCGACGACTGAGCGGCGAGCCGTCGGCCTCGGTGAACACGAGTGCGTCGGGAGCATCGGCGGTCCACGATGCGAGGTGACTGCGCAGCTCGTCGGCGATCTGCGGAGGAAGCGCTACCGTCCGCCGCCCAGCTTCGCTCTTCGGCGGACCGACGATGCGGGCGCCGCTCTTGAGTTCGACGGCCTGGTCGTCGACGCGCACCGCGACCCGGTCGACATCGACATCGCAGCGCTGGAGGCCGAGCAACTCGCCGAGTCGAAGGCCGCCGAACGTGGCGAGCACGACCATGAGCCGGTAGCGCGGCTCGATTGCGTCAGCGAGCGCCATCGCCTGCGGGATCGTCGCCGTCGGTCGCTCGGGTGCTCGCTCGACGCCGGCGCCTTCGATCAGGCACGGGTTCTTGCCGATGATGCTGTCCTCGACCGCGGTGTTGAGGATCGTTCGCAGCAAGCGGTACGACTTGGCGACCGTCGACGCTCCCGGGTGACGAGCCGCGTACAACTCGCCGTGCCACTTCCGAACCGCCGATGAGGACAGCCGCGCCAACGTCAGCTCGCCGAGCGTCGGCAGGATGTGGAGCCGCAGTAGACCGTCGTACAGCTCGCGGGTGCGTGGTCGTAGCTGGGCTCGGTTCTTGAGCCAGCGCGTCGCGAAGTCGTCGAGCGTGATGTCGGCGACGCGCGGATCGATCCAGGTCGAACGGCTGCGGTCCGCGACCTCGCGCGCTTCGAAGGTCTCGGCCTCGCGCTTGGTGCGGAAGGTGCGCTTATACGGGTGGCCGTCGGGCGTGCGCAACCTCACGTCGTAGACGGTCTTGCCGCTCTTCAACTTGCGGGCGTCGATGCTCATGCCGACTCACGGTACGAAGGGGGTGTGGCGTCCTCAATGGCCAAAAGTCGCGCGACGTAATCGTTTACGGCGGTGACTGGGACCCGGCATGCCCGACCGATGCGCACCGCACGAATCTCGCCACGGTCGATGAGCTCGTAGACGGTTGTTCGCCCGACCGACAGCAGCCGGGCTGCCTCGACGATGGTCAGAAGCAGCGGCTCGGGCGCGTGTGGTTCCGGAAGGTTCAGCATCACCTCTACAAAGCCGTTCGCGACCCCCGAACCGGACAACAAGCATTGCGATGCAGGTGTGTGGGACTGACTTCGCCGGCTTTCGAATACCGACTTGTGAGCGCTTCGCGAGTCCGTACCCTGATGCCCGGTGAAAGACCGGATCATGTACGTCGAACTGAAGTCGGGCTACAACGATGACGGCCCTGCTTGGATCGGTCGCGTCTCATTTTCGAAGACGGGCCGCACCGTTTATTACCGAGGCCGGACTCTCCAGCGAAAGCCATACGGCGGCGGTCCGGGCAACCACTTCGATGTCGAGACCGGTGAGGAGTTCTGGATCTCGGGCGTAAAGAAGAGCGGGCAGGACCGGCATTGGGCCGGCAAGGGCACGGTCGAAGTCGATGAGGACGCGCGCGACGAGTACACACGACTAACAGCACGTCCGTCCAGCCCCAAGGCCGCGGGATGACGACGGCGGGAGTTGCAGACGGAGCGATCCGATCCTTAGCCCGAGCTCACCATGAACTCCCCGCAATTGAGCCCGCCAGTGGCCACCGCACTGAAGCACTCGTCGCCTACGGCTGGTGGTCACGCATCATCCGAACCGCTCACGCGGTCGCTGTGCTGCATGACTCGGGCCTCGCTCACGAGTCTTCGCCGTTGGTGCGTGTGGTACTGCATCACTACGCAGCGATGAAGTGGCTGCTGGACGAGCCCGATCAAGTGCTCGAGGCAAATCCGGTGGGAGCACCAACATCAGGGAGCTCGCACAAAAAGGGCAGCGATTGCCCGCGACTGGGACCTTGACGAGTCACGACTCGTGACAGGACCAGGCACAAAAGAACCGGCGGGCGTCGCGTTGCTGAACAGCGCCGAGAAACTATGCGAACGCGCTGGCGTCTCGAATGTGTACGTCGCCTTTTTGCTGGAGTCGAAGTACGCGCACCCCACAGCGATTTCGGCGGACTCGTACCTAGCGATCAGCTCGGGCGAGCCGACGCTGGACCCGACGCCGACCTCGCACACACCGTTACGAGGAACCGCTCTCATCGCTGCCGAGGCAACTCGTTGGTTCGCCGCTGTCGTCGCAGACCAGTCTCTGGCCGCAGTTGCAATCGAGGCCGAGTCGCAGCTCGCCGGACCGGACTAGGCGGCTCTCTCACCAGTGAAGGCTTGGCCAGAGTGGCGCGAAGGCGAAACCCGTCGTCAATTCGCGTTCGCCGACGTGGAGTCTTGCGAGCCGGTCATACGGATCGGAGTAGTAACGGACATCTTCCGGAACCACGTCTGTCATGAGCGGAATTGGTTTGCCTTCAAGTAGCAGAGGGTGCGCTCTCCGGTTCGCCTCTTCGTAGACGTCGAACGGCTGCGGCTTGCCACCGAGAAACCAGAAATATCCAATTCGCTGACGCGCCGTTTCGGCGATCTTCGCAACCTCGGCACCAAGCGGGCGTAGACGCTCGCTCCGTTTGGCGAGAAAAGCCGCCCACGTGTCGATCTGCGCTGAGGCGACGACGGCCACGTAGAGGAGCGCTAACTCGCTGAGCAGATGGGTCGCTGACGGTGAGTTGGGTCTGACATCTCGGTGCGCAACGTTGTAACCAGTGTTCGTTGCGTGGGTGAACGCGCTCAGAAACCGATAGTGAACCTGGAGTTGCAAGATTTCGTCTGCGGACGCCAGGTCGTTCAATTCGAGGTTGTCGCACAGCGCCCCCCACTTGAAGTACTCCGAGTAGAGCTGCTGGCTCGTCTTTGCCCACTTGACGCTGTCTTCCAGTTCTCGAAAGGGCCTCAGCAACTGCTCCTGCGTCGAGGGGTGTCCGGCGAGCGCGTCGTAGTGTTCCATCGCTAGCCAATAAGGAGATATCTGCTCAACGACGTCTCCCTCGGGATTGATGACCGCATGGCCACGCCGTACGAGGCGCAACCCTCGCTTGGTCGGAGCGAGAGACTCGACCTGTTTGGTCCAGTCCCCTTCTTGTGCCTCCCACTCCGCCAACAATCGGTCTCGATCCTCGTCAGCGTCCGTTGGGAAATCCAAGCGATAACGGTTTGCGAGCAACAGAAGCCGATCGAGCACGTGGTGCTCTAACGCGGTGCGACAGACGACGAGCGCAGACGGGAACAGCTCGGCACTAGCGAGATTCAGCACTGCGCGGAGGTGGCCCGCCAGCCGCTCGGTTCTCGCGGCAAACTCCAAGTCCTGCATCCATGCGGACGCATCGGTCTTGGCCGCAATATGGCTCTGCCAGTGCTCGAGCAGAGCTACAAGACCGAACGCCGAGGTCGCGAGCGTCGGATGCTCGGCTTCGAGATCGACCACTCCACAGTGTCGCTCTTGTTCGAGCGGGTGGGCTACCAAGAGCAAGCGTCATGGCACATCTATGGCACATGCGCTGAGAAACTCGGCCGTTCGCGGTGGTCCGCCTTACACGCGTGACCAGCGCATTCATCCGCCAACGTTCGCCGTCAACGTTCGAGATCAGCTTCCCAAGCTGAGAACGCGGGTTCGATTCCCGTCACCCGCTCCATCCACCCGTTCACTTCCATGTGATGTCACCAGCGGCGGCGGCGGTTGACGTTGCCCGTAGCCGGCGAGTCGAGCAGCGGCTGGCAGGCGTTGTTGCACTCGAGGCCGAAGCGCTCGTCGGGCGGGTAGATCCACTCGTCGTTGCTCCACACGATCTGGAGCGCCTCTCGCAGCGCCGGCGTGCGGCCGAGCCAGGCGTAGTAGCGCTTCCAGCCGTCGAAGCGGCCGTGTTGCCACTGCGAGGGGTGGACGTCGCCGAAGCGGACGGGGAACTCGTCGACGAGCCGCTCCGAGTCAGCTGAACTGAACCGCTCGCCGTTGCGTACGCGATCGGCGAGCGCCTGGATCACCATGGACGCCGGTCGCGCCGGGAGACCGGTGACGACGAACTCGGGATGGTCGAACGACGCGGTCAACCCGATCGTGTAGGTCCACTCCTCGGGGCCGTCGACGCTCAGCGTTGTGTAGCCGTAGCGGGCGATGCGGCGCTGCAAGTCGCCCTGCAGCTGGTCCTCGGTCATGCCGTCGCAGATTGCGCACATGGTTCGTCACTTCCTCACGTGATGCGGAATGAGGAAGCCGAGGTGACGGCCAGCTTCGATGCCCACCGTCACCGTACCGACAGGGTGTGACGCTCAAGTCGTTGGGATTCGGCGCCGATAGGCATTGATGCAGTTCCGGCTTCGCCGCGTCGTTCAGGCCCTTTGCGTGTTCTCCGCGATTGCGGCGGTGGCACTGGCAACCATCGGTTTGCCCGTCGCCGGCGCCTCGCAGCCAGGAGGCAACGGCGAGATCGTGTTCATGCGCTTGTTGAGCGGCAGCCAGTACGAGCTCTACGCCATGAACCCCGATGGCAGCGACCTGCACGCGCTCACCCAGGCACCCGACGCCGCCGCGTTTCCGAGCTTCTTCGCCGGCGGCTCGAAGATCGCCTACCTGGGCGCGCAGGCCGGTGCCTTGGTGATGAATGCCGACGGTTCCGCCAAGCAAGTCGTACCGGGGATCGCGCCGCATCTCTACGTGAGCATCTCGCCCGACGGGACGCACTTCGTCTACATGAAGGGTGATCCGTCAGGCCACGGCAAGCTCGAAGTCGTCAATTACGACGGCACCGGCGCGCAACAGCTGTTCCCCGACGACGGATCCGGCGAGTGGTATCCGTCGTGGTCCGCCGACGGCCGGCGCCTGACGTACCTGAACGAGAACCTGTTCGACGTGTGGATCGCGGATCGCGACGGCGCCAACGCCCACCTCGTGGCGACCACGCCGTACCAGGTGCGCAGCGAGCCGGCGTTCGCGCCCGACGATCGCAGCGTGGTCTTCGCGGCCAACGAGAGTCTGCTCGACGGAACGTACCGAGCGCACCTGTACGTCGTCGGCGACGATGGCGCCGGTCTGCACGAGATCCCGGTGACGCTGCCCGAGGGTCGGGCGTACTCGCCCACGTTCTCGCCGGACGGCCAGACCATCGCCTTCTCCTTCGCGGGAGCCGACGCCGGTATCCACACCGTCTCGGTGGACGGCACGAACCTGCGGCAGCTCACGTCGGGAAGCGAAGACGACATGCCCACGTGGCAGCCGCTTACCGCCGCGAGCCTGCCCACGACGACGACGTCGACCTCCACGACTTCGACCACTTCCACCACCTCGACGACGGTCGTGGGCAACGTGGCACCGACGTCGGTCATCACACTCGCGATCAGCGGCCGCACCGTCCAAGTGAGCGGGGCGCGTGCCACCGACCGTGACGGCACCATCGCGTCGTACGAGTGGACCTGGGGCGACAAGACCGCCAGCACGCGTGGGCGGGGAGCCACGCACACCTACGCGTCCGGCGGTTCGTACCACGTCGTGCTCACGGTCACCGACAACGGCGGCAAGAAAGGCACCGGCGACGTGTGGGTGCACGTCGCCTAACCGACGCCCGCAGCTAACTCCGCATCCGACTTACGAGTCTTTAGACAACGACCGCAGCGGGCACTGCCGTGGGTGTGAACGACACCGCCACCACCGCCGTGCGCGACCTGATCGCGACGTTCACCAAGGTCGCGCTGCCCAAACTGGCCAAGGCGCGCCGTCCGAAGGACCTCAAGGCGCTGGCGCGGGACCCCAAGCTCATCGAAGCGCTCGGGCGGGACCTGATCCCGTTGATCGACGCGGCGTCGCGCTACACGCTGCCGGTCAAGAGCCGCGTGGTCGGACACGTGTCGGCGACGATCACCGGTGCCGCCGGGCCGCTGGCGGCCAACGCCGCGGAGGGCTTGCTCCTCGCCGGACCCGAAACCGTCGCCATCACCGCGCCGACGGCGCTGGCCGTGCAGGTGACCGCCGCGGTGTGGGAGACCTACGTCGAGTTCTCGACCATCGTGCACAAGCTGCGCGTCGCCGGCATCGACGATCCCGAATCGGTGCAGCTCGCCATCATGCGCATGGTGCTGCCCGACGCCGACGATGTCAGCAAGGCCACGGTCACCCGCGCCGCCGAACGCCTGGCGGCGCGCATGCTCCGGGAGGCAGCCGCCGGTTGGCTGCCGGTCGCCGGCCCGTTCGTCGGGTCGATCGCGTCGAACTTCGACCTGCACCGCGCCCACCGCGCGGCGGACAGCGTCATTCGACAGCGGCGGGCGTCGGCGCGTCAACGGCCGCGGCCGGAGCTGACCGGCGGAGGAATGCTCGGAGGGCGACGGCGAACCAGCCGAGGGCGATGAGCATCCAGAAGCTCACGACGCGGTAGAGCAGCGCCGCGGCGGTGGCCGTCGCCGGATGCACGCCGCTGCCGACGAGCGCCAGCGCGATCGCACTTTCGACAAAGCCGGCGCCGCCGGGCGTGAACGGAATGCCCTTGGCCGTCGAGCCCGCAACCCACACCAGGATGAGCCGCGTCCAGGGCACGCCGGCACCCACCGCGACGATCGACAACGCCAGGGCGGACAGGTCGGCGAGGATGTTGACGAGCGTGTAGCTGAAGACGGTGGCGTAATCGGCGCGCCGCGGCCGCAGCGCGTCGAAGCGCTCGAACGCGATCGCCACGACCTCTGCCGGTGACCGGCCGAAGGACTGCTTCATCACGCGTTGGCGCCACGTCACCACCCGGACGGCGCGGCGGGTGACGCCCGGTCGCCATGACTGGCGGCGCAACGCCCACCACCCGAAGGCGCTCCCGAGCAGGACGACGCCCGTCGAACCCGCGATCGCACCCGACACGAACGTGCTACCCGACAACACGGCGCCGGTTCCGGCCACGATGCCGTAGGCGAGGGCCGAGAGCACGCCGGCGATGGCGAGCGCCCACGCGATCGTCGGACCGTCCACGCCGTGGCGGCGGTACGCCCGGAAAGTGAACACCGTGCCGACCTGGGCACCGACGAACGGGATCGAGCTGCTGATGGCGTTGCCGGCGTACGCGGTGTGCACGGCATGGCGCACGTGGGTGCCGTGCCCGGCGACGACGACGAGGTGCCGTTGCGCCAGCGCGAACGCCCCCATGGACACTGTTTCGGCGAGGGCCGCGAGCACGGCCCAGTCCCAACGCAGGTGGCTGAACACGTGAAACGACTGGCGCAGCGTGACGCGCTCCACGAACACGAACACGCTGAGGGCGGTGACACCGACGCAGGTGCCGACCCAGCGCGTCCACGGCATAGCTCTCATCGTACGGGGCGTACCCCGACGGGACCTCCGGGTCTAAGAGGCGGCGGCGAGATCGGCGACGACCGCCGGCAGCGTCTTCCAGTCGGCCTTGGACACGCATTCGCGAATCCCGACGGCGCGCGCCGCGCTCGCCACTTCGGCGTCGAGGTACGCCGTGAACAGGACGATTCGCTGATGCGGATACGTCGCCAGGACGCGCTCGGCGACCTCGAGACCGGTGGCGCCGGGCATGCGGTTGTCCAGCACCATCACCGTGGGCACCGGCGGCGGCGACAACTCGGCGACCTTCGCCAACGCTTCGGTGCCGTCGACGGCTTCGTCGACGACGGTGAAGCCCGCGTGTTCCAGCACCGCAGTGAGCAGCATGCGCATGTCGGGGGCGTCATCGGCCAGGAACACCGTCGTGTCGGAAGTCACGCCACGGGTTGTACCGCGGTGCGTCCGCCCGTCACGCGAATAGTCAAATTGTTGGGCTGTGTACCGCCCGACGTTTGGTTTTGGGCGTCAACGTTGTCGCAGCCCGACTGGTTCGGGGTGACGATCGTTGGAGGCCGTTGTGCACGGAGTGCTTGTCGCCGATGACCAGGCCGACATGCGGCTCCTCGTCGGTGCCGTCCTCGAACATGCCCATGGCGAACTCGCCGTCGTCGGCGAAGCGACCACGGGAGCCGAAGCGCTCGACCAGTGGCGTGAGATCCACCCCGAGGTCGTGCTCCTCGACCAGCAGTTGCCGGATCAGACCGGCCTCCAAGTCGCCGAGGTGATCCTGCACGAGCAACCCGACCAGCGGATCTTTCTGTTCACCGCCGATCTCGACAGCGTGATCCGCGACGAAGCCGAACGCCTCGGCGTAGTCGCCGTCAGCAAGGCCGACATCTTCAAGCTGCCCGAGACACTCTCGGCGGAGTGGACGGCGTGAAGCGCCGCCTCACCACGCCGTTGGTCGTCGGTCTCCTGGTCCTCGCGGCCGCCACGCCGTCGTTCGTCGCGGCGCGCAACGCGCGGAACGATCGTGACCGCCGCGTCGCGCACGCACGCGCCGCGGCGGCCGCCGCGGCCGACCAGGCCAACCGGCGCGCCACCGCCCGACTGCTGCTCGCCGGCGCCGCCGCGATCGACGGCAACCAGATCGCGTCGGACACCGATCTCACCGCTACCCTGCTGCGCTTCGCGCCGGCCGGGCAGGTGATGGGCGTCGTGCGCACGACGGCGGCGACGTCGCTGCCGGTGGTTGCCGCGGTGCCCCCCGCATCTGCCCCCAAGGTCGTGGGGCTCGACTTCGCCCAACAGCCGGCGGTGCAGCTCGCCTTCGCCCTGGCGCGCGACGCCGGGGTGGCCAAGTCGGCACGCGGCCGGCTCGCCGACGGCTCGACCACCGTCGTCCAGGCTCAGGCGCTGTACGGCGGCGCCGACCCGCTCGACGTCGCGGGCCGCCGGCAGGCACTCGCCGGCTATCTCGTGTCGCTCAGCCCGCCGGTCGCCGCGCCGAAACCGGCCGCCCACACATCCGCGCTGCCGGTTTTGCCTCTCGTCGCCGGGTTGGGATTCGCCATCGCCATCGCCGTGATCGTCGGCCGCCGCGAGCGAGCCGTTCACCGCAGCGAAGCCGAGGCGGCCGCCCGCGCCGAGGAACTGGCTCTGATTGCCCGCATGGGACCGATGCTCCAGCAGAGCCTGACGCTGAGTGAGCTGCTGCCGTTGTTCGTCGTCGAGGTCGGCAACGAGTTCGACTTCGACGCGTGCTCGGTAAGCCTCGCCACCGAGACCGGCGAGCTCAGCCGGGTGTTCTCGATCGGGGCCGACCTGGGCGCCGACAGCACCGCCGAGACCGTCACCGATCGCGGACCGATCGCGGCGAACACCTACGTCCACATCGCCCTCGAGCGCAGCGGCCGCACCATCGGCGTCGTGCGCGCCCGACCGGTCAACGGCATGTCCGAGCGTCAGGTCGAAAGCCTCGTCGCGGCCTGCACGCTGCTCTCCGCCGCCCTCGGCAACGCCCAGCTCTTCGAGAACGAGCAGCGCATGGTGGCGCGCCTGCGCGACGTCGACGCCATGAAAATCGCCTTCGTCGGGTCGGTCAGCCACGAACTGCGCACCTCCGCGACGGCCATCGAAGGTTTCGCCGGGCTGCTCGACAACGACCGACTGGCGCCGGACGATCCGCGACGCGCCGACTACATCCAGCGCATCCGCCGCAACGCCCGCTCCCTCGGACTGCTCATCGAAGACCTACTCGACTTCGCCCGGATGGAGCGGGGATCGGGGCCGGTCCTCAAGCGCGTCGATCTCACCAAGGTCGTCCCCGAAGTCGTCGATCAGCTGTCGCCGGTTCTCGGCGACCGCCCGATCAGCGTCGTCGTCACCCCCGACGTAGCGGTGAACGGCGACCTGTCGATGGTCGAGCGCATCCTGGCCAACCTGCTGACGAACGCCGCCAAGTACACGCCGCCGAACTCGCCGATCGAAGTGGGTCTCGGGATCGAAGACGGGGCCGCGGTTCTCGCCGTGGTCGACCACGGCGGCGGCATTGCGCCCGAGGAACGCGAGAACGTGTTCCGCCTCTTCTACCGCGTCGACGACGAGTCCTTGCGGGCGACACGCGGGATCGGCATCGGCCTCGCACTGGTCAAGCAACTCGTCGAGCAGATGCACGGCGAGGTCCGTATCAACGAAACGCCTCAGGGCGGCGCGACGTTCCGGGTGACGCTGCCGCTGTTCCATGAAGCGAAGGAAGCTGCACAGGAGGGAGACGAGACATGGCCTCACGCCGTGACCGCGTAATCGCGGTGTTCGCCGCCGTGATCGTGGTCGCGTTGGCCGCGTCGGTGGTGACCGCAGTACTCAGCGCGGAGCGCAACGGGCGTCACGCCCTCGAGCGCCTGCAACTGGCGCAACTCGAACAGTTCGCCCGCGTCTTCGACAGTGCATTCGCGCCGGCGCTGGCCTCGACCGCGGGACTGACCAACCCGGTGACGGGCGCGACCTGGCACCTGACGCCGTCCGATACGTCCGACGCCACCGGTCTGGAGCAGCTCCAAGCGGCGCAGCCGACGGCGCGCACCGGCATGTACCTGGTCGACGCGCACGGCGTCGTCACCGACGGCACGCTCCTCGCCGATCCGGGCGTGGTCGGCACCAAGGTGGACCGCGCCGGCCTCGACAAGGTGCTCGCCGGAACGCCGCTGGTGCTGGCGACATCGCGGGCCAGCCTGACGACGCCGCTGCCGACCATCGCCATCGCGCGCCCCATCCGCGCGAGTGCGACGGGTCCCGTCGTCGGCGCGCTGGTGCAGGAGTCCGATGTCGCCAAGGACTCGGCGTTCAACGGCTTCATTGCCGGCTTCCACCGCGCCAAGACCGACGAGTACTCCTTCGTCGACAGCACGGGCACGGTCATCTCGTCGACCAACGTGAACATCGTCGGCAAGCGCGCCGACGCGTCGCTGCTGCGAACGAGTTCCGACTTCCACCGCAAGGGCGCGTGGATCACCGCCAGCGCACCGATTCCGAGCGTCGGCTGGCACGCCACCTTCCGGCAGACGACCAAGGAGTTCGAGGGCGACCTGACGGCGCCGTTGCGCTCGGCGCTGTTGTTGCTGATGGGCGTCGCCCTGATCGGCGGCATCGTCACGTTCTTTACGTTGTTCTCCCGCCTGCAGGCGGCGCGGCGTGAACAGGCCCGCCTGGCCGAGATCAGCGCGGCGCACGAGGAGTTCATCAGCATCGTGTCACACGAGCTGCGCACGCCCGCCACCGGACAGCTCGGCTTCCTGCAAACACTGATCGACCACTGGGAGGCGATGAAGGACGACGACCGCCGTCACGCGTTGTCGCAGGCGTACGCCAACGCCCGCCGGCTGCACGCGCTTAGCCGCGACGTCTTGAACACCGCCAGCATCGAAGCCGGCGAGCTGGCGTATGCGTTCGAAACGCTCGACCTGGCGGCGGCGGCGCAGGTTGCCGTCGACGGCGTGCTCAATCCCGAGCGCGAACTCGTCGTCACCGCCGAGGCGACCGACAGCGAGGTGCGCGCCGATCCCGAGCGCATCCAGCAGGTGCTGGCCAACATGCTCGACAACGCCATCAAGAACTCACCTGTCGGCAGCCGCATCGACGTGCACGTCACGACGGTTGGGGGCGAGGCCGTCGTGGAGGTGAGCGACCGCGGGCTTGGTCTCAGCGACGACGAGATCGAGCGGTCGTTCGAGAAGTTCAGCCGGGGGCGCCACGCCAACGTCACCGGCACGGGTCTCGGTCTGTATATCTGCCGCAAGATCATCACGTCCCACGGTGGCCGGATCTGGGCGCAACGCCGGGCGGGTGGTGGCGCCACGGTCGCCTTCGCGCTCCCGCTCGCGCACGCGGCCGAATCCACGGTGGCGAAGTCGGCATGAGCCCGCGCCGCGTCGTGCTGGTGGACAACGACGAGGCGGTGCTCGGCCTGCTGCAACTCGACCTCGGCCTCGAGGGCCACGAGATCGTGGGGACGGCCACCAGCGGGGAGACCGGGCTGCGCCTGTGCGCCGATCGGCGCCCCGACGTCCTCGTCGTCGACTTGCGGCTCGGGGCCGGGATCGACGGCGTCGACGTCGCCCGCCAAGTCCAGGGCGACGGGATGCAGGTGGTCGTCTACACGAACTACGTGACGCCCGATGTCGTGCGCGACGCCAAGGCAGCCGGCGCGATCCTTGTCGAGAAGGGCAATCTGTCGGCGCTGCGCCGCGCCGTGGCCGCCTGACTACGCGGCGCCCGCCACGTCGAGGATCAACGGGGCGAGGTTGAACAAATCGGACTTCGACACCGCGGCGCGGATGCCGAGTTCGGCCGCCCGCTGCGACACCTCGTCGCTCAGGTACGCGGTGAACAGCACGATCCGCAACGTCGGGTCATCGCGCAGCAGCTGCTCGGCGGCCTCGAGTCCGTTGAGATTCGGCATCATGTTGTCGAGCACGATCACGGTCGGCACCGGTGGTGGTCCGAGTTCGGCCACCGCTCGCAGGGCGTCGAGCCCGTCGACCGCCTCGCCGACGATGGTGATGTCGGCGCGCTCGAGCACGCGGCGCAGCAGCAGGCGCATGTCTTCGGCGTCGTCGACGATCAACGCGCTCACTGCCCCGGATTCCACCGGTACAAGCTAAGCCGTCCGTGGCTCAACCCGGGAATGCGAGCCGCCAGATCTTCTTCCACGTCGAGGTGAGCTGACCCGAAAAGCCCCGCGTGTTGTACGGCAGCCCGTAGCGCTCACAGATTGCTTGCACCTGCGGCGCCAGCTCCTGGTAGCGACTCGCCGGAAGGTCGGGGAAGAGGTGGTGCTCGATCTGATGGCTCAGGTTGCCCGACAGAACGTGAAACAGCTTGCTGCCGCGAATGTTCGCCGAGCCGAGCAACTGGCGGAAGTACCAGTGGCCCTTCGACTCGTTCTCGCATTCGTCGACGCTGAACTGGTGGGTGCCTTCGGGGAAATGCCCGCAAAAGATGATCGAGAACGACCACAGGTTGCGCACGAGGTTGGCGGTCGCGTTGGCCGCGAGCGTCGAGAGAAACAACGGACCGGTCAGCAGCGGGAACACGACGTAGTCGAGGCCGTCGAGCTTCGCCGACTTCTTCAGTCCGTCGCGCAGGATCGGCCACTGCGACTTCCAGGTCTTGTTGCCCTTCATCAACTGCTCGACCTCGACGTCGTGGAGCATCACGCCGTGGTCGAAGGCGAGCATGAGGGCGCTCGCCTTGAGCGGGTTGAGCAGGTCCCACGGCGTCCAGCGCTTCGACTCGCTCATGCGCAGCACGCCGTAGCCGATGTCGCGGTCCTTGCCGACCACGTTGGTAAACGTGTGGTGCAAGTAGTTGTGCGAGTGTTTCCACTGGTCGCCGGGGCACACGGTGTCCCAGTCGAACGTGGCGCTCGCCAGCGCCGGGTCGCGCGTCCAGTCGTACTGGCCGTGCATGACGTTGTGGCCGATCTCCATGTTGTCCAGGATCTTGGCCACGCCCAGTGCGCCGGCACCGTAGACCCAGGCGATGGGGCCGAGGCCGGGTACCGCCACGAGGAACAGGCTGGCGCGACCCGACACCGCAAGACTGCGCTGCACGCGGATGACGCGGCGCATGTAGTCGGCGTCGGCCTGGCCGCGGGTGGCGATCACGTTGTCGCGCAAGGCGTCGAGTTCGGCACCGAAGGCGTCGAGGTCGTCGTCGGTGAGGCCGAACGACGCGGCGGTCGCCCGGGTGCTGAGTTGAGGTTGGAGAACGGCAACCATTTCTTGAGACTCCTTAGAGATCGATTTCGACGTCGCCGACGGGCACGCTCACGCAGATGCGGACGTTCACGTCGGGGTCGCTGGTGAGTTCGCCGGTGACGACGTTGCGGACGGTGCCGCGAGCCAGCCGGCGAGGACAGGTGTGGCAGATGCCCATGCGGCATCCGTTCTGGGGCGTGAGGCCGGCAGCCTCGGCCTGCTCGAGCAGCGTGCGGCCGTCGCTTGCCACCTCGAGTTGGCTGCCGGCGAAGCAGACGGCGCCGCTGACGTCGCCCGCTTCGCCGACGAAGGCGGTGAGCGTGAACGCTTCCTGGTGGAAGCGCTGCGAGACGCCGGCGGCGTCGTAGTGCGCACGCACCGCGTCCATCATCGGGGCCGGGCCGCACACGAAGGCGTCGGCGTCGCGCCACTGCGGATCAGCGGCGTCGAGGTGCGCTTCGGTCAGCAGTTCGTTGTACGCCATGACGACGCGCACGTTCGGATGCGCAGCGGCGAGCGCCGCAATCTCGTCGCCGCACAGCACGCCCGTCGGCGACTGGTTGAAGTGCAGGAACGTGACGGCTCCAGCGTGGCCCTCGGCGCACAGCGTGCGCAGCATCGACAGCACCGGCGTGATGCCGCTGCCGCCGCTGACGAGCAGGGTGCGGGTCGGGCGCGCGTCGGGCAGCACGAACTCGCCGGCGGCGGGCGTCAAGCCGACGACCATTCCGGGCGCGGCGTTGGCCACGAGCCACCGGCTGACGAGGCCGTCGGGATGCGCCTTGATGCCTAGCTGGAAGC
This sequence comes from Acidimicrobiales bacterium, assembly GCA_035546775.1. NCBI lineage: Bacteria > Bacillati > Actinomycetota > Acidimicrobiia > Acidimicrobiales > Acidimicrobiales bacterium. The sequence goes on along the minus strand of DASZWD010000054.1, from coordinate 20,412 downwards.
GGCGGTCGTCGCCGGCGACAGAGCACATGGAGTAGCAGCGGGTGTGGCGCACGCCGTCGATCTCGACCGACAGCTGCGTGTACTGGCCGGCGGCGAAACCCGTCCAGTTGCGGTTCGGCTCGATCGTCAGGAGGACGGAGTTCGTGGCCGAGCGGTCGACCGCCACGATGCGCCCATGGACGAGACCGCTGAGGGTCCGGCGGGCGAGCGATTCGGTGAACATATGTACACTGAATCAGATCGGTGCACATCTGTCAACTGAATGTGACATACTTCACAGGTGCCGAGTCCGCACCACCGCGCGTACTCGTCCCGGTCTCGGGACGAGAGCAAGGAACTCACGCGCAAGGCACTGCTGCGGGCCGCGCTGAAACTGCTGAGTCGCAACAGCTTCGACTCGATCAGCCTGCGCGAGGTCACCAAGGAAGCCGGCATCTCCCCGACCGCGTTCTACCGTCACTTCGACGACATGGAGGCGCTCGGCCTCGCCCTCGTCGATCAGTCCTTCGAGTCGCTGCACGCCATGCTGCGCGACGCGCGCGCCAACCCGAACCTCATCACCAACGCCATCGACGCGTCCGTCGAAGCCGTCGTGGCGGCGACCGAACGCAACAAGTTGCACTTCCGCTTCATCGCCCGCGAGCGTTACGGCGGCGTCAAGCGCATCCGGCGCGCGATCCGGCGTGAACTCGAGTTGTTCGCCGACGAGCTGATGGTCGACCTGGAGCAGTTCCCCTTCGTGCGCGACTGGACGGCGGAGGACCGGCGCATGCTGGCGTCGTCGATCGCCGAGACGATGATCCACATGGCGGCCGAGCTACTGGAAGCCGACGCCAAGGAGAGCGCCGAGATCATCGAGCGCTCGCGCAAGCAGTTGCTGTTGATCAACCTCGGGGTCCCCTCGTGGCGCGACGTGGTCGGCAACCCCGCGGTGGTCGACGAGATCGCTCGCCGCGGCTAGCCGGGGAGCTTGAAGGCGATGACGCCGCTGAGCGGACTCAGCGGGCTCTCGCCGATCGTGTCGCTGAACGCGTTCTGGAGTTGGTGGCCGAACGCTTTGAACTCGAGGTCCGACTCGCTGGTGCCGATAGCGACGTAGATCGAGTCGCCGACGACGACGGGCGCGCTCGACGGCGGCCCGGGGATCGGCCGCGACGCGAGCAGCGCGCCCGTGTTGGCGTTGAAAGCGTCGAGGCTGAACGTGACGGTGTCGGCCATCAGTACGACGCCGTTGCTGTAGGTGACCGCGCCGTACGACGGCGCCGTTATCGGAGCGCGCCACAGGACGTCGCCCGTCTGCTCGTCGATGGCGACGAGCGAGAACACGCGGGTGGGATCGGCGGCGAGGTTGGTGCTGAGCGAGCCGTGGTGGTCGTCGATCGGACGGGCGATCGGCGTATCGATGGCGACGGCGCCGAAGATGGCTGGACGGGAGGCACCGAGTCCTGCGGGCTTCACCCTGCCCACCGCGGTGGTACCGATGAACCCGCCGACGGCGAAGCCAGTGTTGAGGTGGCCCGCCTGACCGGCGTGCGACGCCCAAAGCAACTTCCCGGTGTGGAGGTCGAGCTTGTAGTACCAGCCGTCCTTGCCGCCTTCACCGACGGCGGCGCCGTTGTCGAGGATGTTGGGCGACGCGCCGAAGTCGTCGTCGAGGTCCTGGGGCGGGCGCGGGTGGTACTCCCACAGCCGCTGGCCGCTGCGGGCGTTGATGGCGAAGATGCCTTCGCGTCCGACCTCGCCGGCGGCCGCCGACTCCTTCGAGTGGTCGCAGTTGCCGGTGCCGAACACCACGACGCCGTCGTTCGGTCCCGTCGGCTGGAACGCCGGCGACGACCACACGTCACCGCAGCCCCAACCCGAACCCGAGTCTTCCGTCAACGAGTGGAGGACCGCGTGGCGCTCGGGGTCGAACTTGAACGCGAGGTCAAAGGCGTACGGCCGGCCGTGGCCGACGTCGGGGCGCAGCGTGAACGCCAGCATGCCGGCGCGCCCCACGTGGTCGTTGTTGTGCAGGTCGAAGCCGACGTAGATGCGATCGCCGTCGGCGAAGTGGGCGACGAGCGGTGAGGACTCGATCTCGACCTCGGGATGATCGCCGGCCTTGTCTTGCTTCGCCTTCAACTCGGGTGTCCGCGGGTCGACGTCGACCTTTGCGAGGAGCACCGGCCCGACGCGTCCGGGGGCCAGGGCATACAGGGTGCCGCCGCCGCCGAAGAGCAACACGGGCACCTTGCCGACGCCGGGCACGGCGAACGTGTCGACCGCCGCCGTCGACACGATGCGACCAAAGGCATTCTCGTGTGAGTCGTCGACCTTGAACGACCACAGCTGCTTGCCCGTCTTGGCCGACAGCGCGTGCAGCACGCCGTCCCAGGAGCCTTCGTACACGACGCCGTCGACGACCGTGGTCGACGCCGACATCGAGTCCTTGCCGTGGAAGTACCACTTGGGCACCATCAGCGCGGCGTTGGCCCGGTTGAGCTTGGTGCAGCGGCTCGGTGCGGCGAAGCTCAGGCTGGCGTCACGGCCGTAGCGGCTCCAGTTGCAAATCCGCGGCGGAGCGGCAACGGCGGGCGTGGACGGCAGCAGCGCCACCGCGAGTGCAGCAACGACCGCGCTGAGGCCACGACGCACTGCTCGGACTTTCGTCACATCCCCCCCCGGCCTGGCTTGATCTCGCACCGGACTTTACTCCGGCCGGCGGGCGCGCGACCTATCGCAACGCGGCGTAGCGGCGCAACGCGTCGGCCCGCTCGACGGCGTGGTCGACGATCGGCGCGGGGTAATCGTCGGTGCCGAACTCGGGCACCCACCGCCGAACGTAGGCCTCGTCGGGGTCGAAGCGAGCGGCCTGGCGGGTCGGACTGAACACGCGGAAGAACGGGGCAGCGTCGGTGCCCGTGCCGGCGGTCCACTGCCAACCGTGTTGGTTCGACGCGAGATCCCCGTCGACGAGGTGGTGCATGAAATGGCGGGCGCCGCGGCGCCAGTCGACGTGGAGATCCTTCACCAGGAAACTCGCCGTCGCCATGCGTACGCGATTGTGCATCCATCCTTCGGCGAGCAGTTGCCGCATGCCGGCGTCGATCAGCGGATAGCCCGTTCGGCCCGCCGCCCACGCGTCGAAGCGCGCGTCCGCGTTGGCACCGGTGTCGACCTCGAGGCCGCGCATCTTCGCCTGCAGCGTCTCGCGAGCGCTGCGCGGTCGATGGAACAACACGTCGGCGTAGAACTCGCGCCAGCACAACTCGTCGGTGAACACACGGTGGGCGTCGGTGCCGTCGAGCCGGGCGAGCAACTGCCGCGGATGGAGAGCGCCGAACTTGAGATACGGCGAGAGACGACTGGTGGCGTCGAGGTCAGGACGGTCGCGCTGGGTGTCATAGCGCGCCAGGTGCCGATCCCAGAACGCCCGCGCCGCCTGCTTGGCCGCCGCCTCCCCGGCGGCAGGCAGGGTGGCGTCGGTGTGCGGGTCGTCCGGGATGCCGTCGCTGGCGACGCCGGTCACCCACTGCGGCACCCGCGGCGCTTTGCGCGGCGCCGGCCACCCGGCAGCGCGCCAGGCACGCTTGAACGGCGTGAACACTTTGTACGGCTCGCCGCTGCCGTTGCGCACCGTCCCCGGCGCGACGGCATAAGGACTCGAAACGAGATGCAGCGGCAGCGCCATCGCGGCGCGAACGCGGTCATCTCGCGCCGCGCCGTACGGCGCGAAGTCAGCGGTTGCGTAGACCGCGTCGGCGCCGACTTCGCGGGCGAGCGCCGGCACGACGGCGACGGGATCGCCGCGGCGCACCACCAGCGCATGGTCGAGCGACGCGTCGAGGGCGCGCAGGCTCCGCAGGAGGAACGCCACGCGATTGCACCCCGCGGGCCGCAGCAGCGCGTCGTCGAGGCAGAAGAACGGAACGACGCTGCCGGCGCGCGCTGCTTCGACGAGCGCGGGGTTGTCGGCGAGTCGCAGATCGCGGCGGAACCACATGATCGTCGTCGGCACCAGCGCAACCTATTTCGCCTCGCTGTGCGCAAACCGAAACGGCGGCGAAACATGCGGGCACCACTTTGAGAGGGTGGCGTCTGGACTCCTCGACGGTTTCGCGGTCGGCGTGACCGCCGATCGGCGCGCCGAGGAGCAGATCGAGCTGCTGCACCGTCACGGTGCCCGCGCCCTCCACGGCCCGACGCTGCGGACCCTCCCCCTTGTCGCCGACGCCGCTCTGCGGGCGAACACCGAGGCTCTCCTGCGCGACCCGCCGGCGCTCGTGCTCGCCAATACCGCGCTGGGCATCCGGTCATGGTTGTCGGCGTGTGAGAGTTGGGGTCTCGGTGCCGACGTCGCCGACGTCCTGCGCGCCAGCGAGATCGTGGCTCGCGGCCCCAAGGCCGCCGGTTCGCTCGTGACCATCGGCTGCGACGTGGCGTGGCGCAGCCCATCGGGACGCCTGTCCGAAGTGATCGCCCACCTACTCGACCGGCCGTTGACCGGTGTACGGGTCGCGTCGCAAAGAGACGGCTCCGACGCGGACCGCGCGGCGCTCGCCCTGCGCGCCGCCGGAGCCGACGTCGTCGAGATCGGTACATATCGCTGGGAACGGCCGGAGGACGAAGCGCCTGCCGCCCGGCTGCTCGACGCCGTGGTCGACCAGTCGTTGGATGCAGTGACGTTCACCAGCGCGGCGGCGGTCGGCAACTTCTTCGCCCTCGCGGCGGATCGCCATCAAACCGACGCCGTACGTGCCGCGTGCACCCACGGGGTGATTCCGGTGTGCGTCGGACCCGTCACCCAGGAGGCCGCGGTGGCCCATGGCCTGCCCGCGGCGATTGCACCGACACGACCACTGCTGGGGGCGATGGTCAATACGGTGGTCGACGCCGTGGCGCGGCGACGCGTCCGCGTCGACCTCGCCGACCACGCGCTCGAAGTCGCCGGGACGCTCGCGATCGTGGGCGGGCGTCGCGTCGAACTCACCGCCCGCGAAGCCGCGGTGCTGCGGGTGTTGGCCCAGCGCGCGGGTGTCGTCGTCTCGAAGCGGGCGTTACTCGACGCGGTGTGGCGTGACGAAGTGGTCGACCAACACGCGCTCGAAGTCGTCGTGAGTCGCCTGCGGCGCCAACTCGGCCCCGCTGGCTCCTCGTTGCGCACCGTGATCCGGCGCGGCTACATGCTCGCGGCGCGTTAACCCGACGTTACGAGGACCGCACACACGGGCCGCGACAACGTTCGGCGCTTGGCGCGCGCCGTTCACGGCAAGGCAACGGTTCGGAATTGCTCGTCCCGTTGAATGCGTCCCATGAGCCGATGGATCGATCACTGGGACCCCGAAGACGCCGCGTTCTGGAACAGCACCGGGAAGCGGATCGCGCGCAAGAACCTGATGCTGTCGATGTTCGCCGAACACCTCGGCTTCTCCGTCTGGGTGTTGTGGACCATCGTCGTGCTCAACCTCGGTAACGCCGGCTTCAAGCTGTCGCTGTCCGAGTTGTTCACGCTCACCCTCGCGCCGAACGCCATCGGCTCGTTGTTGCGCCTGCCCTACACGCTCGCCGTGCCGCGCTTCGGCGGGCGAGCGTGGACGACGCTGTCGGCCGCGCTGCTGTTCATCCCCACGCTGCTGCTGGCGATCGTCGTGCCTAGCGGGTGGCTGCTCCACCAGTCGCACGGCGCCCAGTTCTGGATCCTGCTGGCGTGCGCCGCGACCGCGGGTGTCGGCGGCGGCAACTTTTCGTCGTCGATGGCCAACATCTCGTTCTTCTACCCGGAGAAAGAGAAGGGCTTTGCCCTCGGCCTCAACGCGGCGGGCGGCAACCTCGGTGTGTCGGTGGCCCAGTTGCTCGTGCCCCTCGCCGTCATCGTCGGCGTGCCGGCCGCGGCGGTGAAGCTGCAACCGCACAAGGTGCACCTCGCCCACGCCGGGCTGATTTGGCTGCCCTTCATCGCCGTCGCCGTCGTGGCGTCGTATCTGTACATGGACAGCCTCACCCAGGCGAAGTCGGACACCGGGCCGCTCAAGGCGTCCCTGAAGCACGGTCACGCCTGGATCATGTCGATCCTCTACGTCGGCACGTTCGGATCCTTCATCGGTTTCTCGTTCGCCCTGCCGCTCGTGATCAAGAACACGTTCCCCGAGTTCCTGGGCGCGCACCCGTTCATCGCGACGTACCTCGCGGGGCTTGGCTTCACCGGCGCAATGGTCGGCTCGCTGGCTCGGCCCCTGGGCGGCTGGATCGCCGACCGCATGGGCGGGGCGAAGGTGACACTGGGCGTGTTCGTCGGCATGGTGGCGGCGACGGCCACGGCGATCACCGGTGTACGGGGCCACAGCTTCGGCGTGTTCTTCTTCTCGTTCCAGGTGCTGTTCCTGCTCAGCGGCATCGGCAACGGCTCGACCTACAAGATGATCCCGTCGATCTACCAGGCGCTCGGCCGGCGTCGTTCGGAGGACGCGGCCACCGCCCTCGACTTCAAGCGCCAAGCTGCCGCGGTCATCGGCGTGATCGGCGCGATCGGCGCCTTCGGCGGCGTGCTCATCCAGATGGTGCTGCGCCAGGCGAGCCTCCACGTGTCGGCGCTGGTGACGGCCGCGGCGACACCCGCCGACAAACTCGCCATCGCCGCCCAACACGCCGACTGGTCGGTTCCGGCGCTGATGGTGTTCCTCGGGTCCTACGTCGTATTCGCCGGCCTCACATGGGCGGTGTACGTGCGGGGTGAGATGGCCCACGAGATCGCGCCAAAGCGACTCGCCGCGGTGCCGGCGTGACCTCACGGCTCCGCGTCGTCGTCGCCGGCAACGGCATGGTTGGTCACAAGTTCGTGGAAACCGTGCTCGACCGCGACGGCGGAGCGGGCGTCGAGATGATCGTCATCGGCGAGGAGACGCGCGTCGCCTACGACCGCGTCGGACTCAGCGCCTACATGACGGGCACGACGGCCGAGGAACTCTCGCTCGTCGCCCCCGGTGATTACGACCCGGTCAACCTGCACCTCGCGGAGCAGGTGATCGCGGTCGACCGTGCGGCCAAGAGCGTCGCAACCGACTGCGGCAACACCATCGCCTACGACGCCCTGGTCCTGGCGACGGGGTCGGCGCCGTTCGTGCCGCCGATCGACGGGCGCGACCGTCCGGGTTGCTTCGTGTACCGCACGCTCGACGACCTCGAGGCGATTCGCAGCTATGCCGCGGGTCGTGGCGTCGGCGCCGTGATCGGCGGTGGGCTGCTCGGCCTCGAAGCCGCGAATGCTCTGCGCTTGCTGGGCCTCGACACGCACGTCATGGAGTTCGCGCCGCGGCTGATGCCTCTGCAAGTCGACGATGGCGGCGGCGCCACGCTGCGTTCGCACGTCGAAGCATTGGGCATCATCGTGCACACGTCATGCGCCACCGAGCAGATCCTCGGCGGTGATGACGGCGGCGTCGCTGCCCTCCGCTTCGCCGACGGCGCGACGCTCGACGTCGACATCGTCGTCTTCTCCGCCGGCATTCGGCCACGCGACGAGTTGGCACGGGCGTGCGGGCTCGATGTCGGCGAGCGCGGCGGCATCGTCGTCGATGCCGGCTGCCGCACGACGGATCCGGCGATCTACGCCATCGGCGAGTGCGCCCTCGCCGACAATCGGATCTGGGGCCTCGTGGCCCCCGGCTACGAAATGGCCCGCGTTGCCGCCGACCGCGTCCTGGGCGGCGAGGCGACGTTCGACGGTGGTGACCTCTCCACCAAGTTGAAGCTCATGGGCGTCGACGTCGCGTCGTTCGGCGACACCTTCGCTACCGGCGAGGGCGCCCGCGCCATCACCTACGACGACCCCGTCAACAAGGTCTACAAACGCCTCGTCGTCGACGATGCCGGCACGTCAGTACGCGGCGGGGTGTTCGTCGGCGACGCGTCCGCCTACCAGCTGCTGTTGCAGATGAGCCGCGGCGACCTGCCGACGCCGGAACACCCCGAGCAACTCATCTTTCCCGCCGCCGACAGCGACCGCGCCGTCGTCGGTGTCGGCGCTCTGGCCGAGACGGCAACGGTGTGTTCGTGCAACAACGTGACGAAGGCGACGATCTGTGGCGCCGTGCGCGACGGTGGGTGCACCGACGTGCGCGAGATCAAGGCGGCGACGAAGGCGGGCGCCACGTGTGGTGGCTGCGTGCCGATCGTGACCGAGTTGCTCAAGGACGAGCTGCGCCAGGCCGGCGTCGAGGTGCGCAACGACTTGTGCGAGCACTTCGCCTACTCGCGCCAGGAGTTGTTCGACATCGTGCGCGTGCACCGCATCGTGTCGTTCTCCGAGTTGCTGGCGGGCCACGGTACGGGGCACGGCTGCGAGATCTGCAAGCCGGCGGTGGCGTCGATGCTGGCATCGCTCGGCGGCGGCTACATCCTCGACGGCGAGCAGGCCGCGCTCCAGGACACCAACGACCACTTCCTCGCCAACTTGCAGCGCGACGGCACGTACTCGGTCGTGCCACGCGTGCCCGGCGGCGAGATCACGCCCGACCAGCTGATCACCATCGGGGAAGTCGCCAAGGAGTTCGGGCTGTACACGAAAATCACCGGCGGCCAGCGCATCGACTTGTTCGGCGCCCGCGTCGACGACCTGCCCACGATCTGGTCGCGCCTCATCGACGCCGGCATGGAGTCGGGCCACGCCTACGGCAAGGCGCTGCGGACGGTGAAGAGCTGCGTCGGCTCAACGTGGTGCCGTTTCGGGGTGCAGGACTCGACCGCGATGGCGATTCGCCTCGAGCTGCGATACCGCGGACTGCGGGCGCCGCACAAGATCAAGTCGGCGGTCTCGGGCTGCACGCGGGAATGCGCCGAAGCGCAGAGCAAGGACTTCGGCGTCATCGCCACCGAACGCGGCTGGAACCTCTACGTCGGCGGCAACGGCGGCATGCGTCCCCGTCACGCCGACCTGTTCGCCGAGGACCTCGACGACGACACGCTCGTCGCCTACATCGACCGCTTCTTGATGTTCTACATCCGCACCGCCGATCGCCTCGAGCGCACGGCGACCTGGCTCGACAAGCTCGACGGCGGTCTCGACTACCTCCGCCGCGTCGTGATCGACGACTGCCTCGGCATCGCGGCGGAACTCGAGGCCGAGATGGAACAGCACGTCGCCGCCTACGAGTGTGAGTGGAAGGCAACCGTTCGCGACCCGCAGCGGGTCGCCCGATTCAGGAGCTTCATCAACGCATGACCGACCTGCTGTTGACGACATGGACCGACGTGTGCGGTCTCGACGATCTCATTCCCGGCCGCGGCGTCGCCGCCCTTGTCGGCGGCGAACAGGTGGCGGTGTTCCGCTGGGACGACGACACCGTTTTCGCGTTGTCGAACTACGACCCGTTCTCAGGGGCCAACGTGTTGTCGCGGGGCATCGTGGGTTCGCGGGGCGACGCGCCCAAGGTGAGCTCGCCGGTGTACAAGCAGAGCTTCGACCTGCGCACCGGTGCGTGTTTCGACGACGCCACCGTGCACCTCACGACGTTCCCGACGCGCGTCGTCGGCGGGCGCATCGAGATCGGAGCGCGTTGACGCTGCTGTCGTCCATTGACACACCGGAGGCGACGCCCGTCGACCGCTGGCTGGCCGAACAGGCCGACCTGACCGCCGTCGAACGCTTCGCCCAGCGCCACGAAGCCGACGCGGAACACGCGCAGGCGCGTTACTACCGCGACCTGCTGCCGACTGCGTCACCTCAAGCCGGGCAGCAGTACGCGTTTCGTGTCGACCTCGACGCCTGCACCGGGTGCAAGGCGTGCGTGGTGGCGTGCCACTCGCTCAACGGTCTCGACGAGGACGAAGCGTGGCGCCGCGTCACCCGCGTCGACGGCGAGCGCGGAGGCGTGGCGACGCAGCAGACGGTGACCGCCGCCTGCCATCACTGCGTCGACCCGGCGTGCATGCGCGGCTGTCCGGTCAACGCCTACGAGAAGGACCCCGTCACCGGCATCGTCCGGCATCTCGACGACCAGTGCATCGGCTGCTCCTATTGCACCCTGACGTGCCCGTACGAGGTGCCGACGTTCAACCACCGCCTCGGCATCGTGCGCAAGTGCGACATGTGCAGCGGGCGCCTCGCCGAGGGCGAAGCCCCGGCCTGCGTGCAGGGTTGTCCGAATCAGGCGATCTCGATCACGATCGTCGACTCCGCGGACGTCGTCGACGGGCTGTCGACGACGCAGTACGTGACCGCCAAACCGACTTTGTGTATTCCCGTGCGCGCTGGGGTGCACTCAGATACACAAAGTCGCAAGGAGGGGCACCCGGCGCTCGCCGTCATGCTCGTGCTCACGCAGCTGTCCGTGGGCGCGTTCGTGACCGAACTGTTCCTTGGCCGGCGCAGCGTCGTCGACAGTTCCCTCATCGCCGCCGTGGGGCTGCTGGCGTTGAGCGCGTCGGTGTTTCACCTCGGACGACCGCGATACGCGTACCGCGCGCTGCTCGGGCTGCGAACGTCGTGGCTGTCGCGGGAGATCCTCGCCTTCGGCGTCTTCATGCCGTTGGCAATTGCCTACGCAGTGAAGCCGGCCCTGGCGCTGAGCCTCGCCGCCGCGGGCGCCGGCGTCGCCGGCGTGCTGTGTTCGGTGCTCATCTACGCGACGACCCCGCGGTGGGGTTTCGCTCACGTGGGCGCGCGGTTCTTCGGCGGGGCCGCGATCGCGGGCCTGGCCACGGTCGCGCTGATCGTGTCGCCGTGGTCGCTTCCGCTCTTCGCCGCGGTGATAACGCTGCAGATGCGCGAACGACTGCGCTTCTTCACCCGATGACAGGCAAGCTCACACGCGAACTCGCCCGCGTGCCCGGCGGCTTCGGCCTCGGCCAGGTGCCGGCAGCCGGCAAGCCAACGGCGGTCACCTCGATGGTGTGCGGCTTCTGCTCGACAGGGTGCTCGCTCGACGTCCACCTGCGCGAGGGCCAGGCGGTGAACATCACGCCCACGACGAAGTATCCGGTCAACCTCGGGATGGCGTGCCCCAAGGGCTGGGAAGCGCTGACGCCGCTGCGCGCATCCGACCGAGGGACGACGCCGCTGTGGCGCGATCATCGCGGCAAGCTCCAGCCCATCGGCTGGGACGCGGCCATCACGACGTTCGTCGACCGCTTCGGGGCGATCCTCGACGCGTACGGCCCTGAGTCGGTGGCCTTCCTCTCGACCGGCCAGATCCCGACAGAAGAGATGGCCTTCCTCGGCGCGCTCGCCAAGTTCGGGATGGGCCTGGTCCACGGCGACGGCAACACGCGCCAGTGCATGGCCACCTCCGTGGTGGCGTACAAGGAGTCGTTCGGCTTCGACGCTCCGCCGTACACCTACGCCGACTTCGAAGAGTCCGACGTGATCGTGCTCGTCGGCTCGAACCTGTGCATCGCGCATCCGATCATGTGGGAGCGCGTGTGCCGCAACCCGCACGCACCCGAGATCATCGTCGTCGACCCGCGCACGACCGAGACCGCGGCGGCGGCCACGCAGCACTACGCCATCACACCGAAGTCGGACCTCGCCTTCCTGTACGCAGTGGCGCACGTCCTCGTGCGCGAGGGCTGGGTGGATCACGGCTACATCGACGCCCACACAAACGAGTTCGACGCGTTCGCCGCGTTCGTGGCCGACTTCGCGCCCGAGCACGTGGCGGCGACCGCCGGCCTCGAGGCCACCGATATCGAGCGCTTGGCGCGCACGATCCACGACGGCGAGCGCGTGTCGTTCTGGTGGACGATGGGCGTCAACCAGGGTCACGAGTCGACGCGCACCGCGCAGGCCATCGTGAACCTCGCGCTGATGACGGGCAACATCGGGCGGCCGGGGACCGGCGCCAACTCCATCACGGGCCAGTGCAACGCCATGGGCTCACGGCTGTTCAGCAACACGACGAACCTGCTCGGTGGTCGCGACTTCGCCAACCCCGACGCCCGCGCCGACGTGGCCGACATCCTCGGCATCGACGTGAGCCGCATCCCCGACCGCCCGTCGCTCGCCTACGACCAGATCGTCGAGCGCGTCCTCGATGGCAAGATCAAAGGCCTGTGGATCATTGCCACGAACGCCGCGCACTCGTGGATCTACCAGGACATGATGCGTTTCGGGTTCGACAAGCTCGACTTCCTCGTCGTGCAGGACATGTACCCCACGACCGAAACCGCGGAGTGCGCTGACCTGTATTTGCCGGCCGCCGGCTGGGGGGAGAAGGAAGGCACCTTCATCAACTCCGAGCGCCGCGTCGGCATCATCAAGCGGGTCGCCGCCGCACCCGGCGACGCGCTCTCCGACTTCGCCATCTTCCGCCTGATCGCCGACGCCTGGGGCTGCGGCGATCTCTTCGCCGAATGGCAAACGCCCGAGGACGTCTTCGGGATCATCCAGCGCCTCTCGGCCGGTCGACCGTGCGACATCACGGGCATCGACGGATACGACGCCGTCGACCGCTGCGGCGGCGTGCAGTGGCCCTTCCCGCGCGGCGCGGTGGTCGAAGCGACCGACGAGCGCCGCCTGTTCGAAGACGGCCGTTTCTTCCACGCCGATGGCCGGGCGCGCTTCGTGTTCGAGGCCCCGCGTCCTGTGGCCGAACCCGTCGACGACGACTACCCGCTGTTCCTGCTCACCGGCCGCGGCGGCTCGAGCCAATGGCACACCCAGACCCGCACGGCGAAGTCGGCGGTGCTGCGCTCGCTGAGCGACATGGAGCCCTACGTGGAGCTGGCGCCCGACGACGCGCGCCGGCGACGGATCGGAGACGGCGACTCCGTCGTCGTCGTGTCGCGGCGCGGGTCGATGCAGGCGCAAGCCCGTGTGACGCCGACGGTGCGCGCCGGGCAGGTGTTCGTGCCGATGCACTACGTGGCGACGAACAAGCTGACCAACGCGTCGTTCGATCCCTACTCGCGCCAGCCTTCGTACAAAAGTGGCGCGGTGGACGTGCGCCGGGCCCGCCGATGATCACGCTGCGCCGCCGCGCCGCCGTACCCGACCGCATCGCCACCGCGCCCGCGGCCTATGTGGCCGTGCACGACCGCGCCGATCTGGCGCGCCACGCCGCGCTGCTCGACCCGCTGCCACGCGCCGGCGAAGTGCGCGTCGCCACCACCCCAGCGCGCCGACGCGGTGCGTGGAACCTCGACATCGCGGCCCGCGACCGCCCGGGCCTGCTGGCCCGGACGACCGGCGTACTCGCGGCGCACGGCATCGGCGTGCTTCAGGCGGTCGTCGCCACGTGGGACGACGGCGCCGCGCTCCAGAGCTTCGTCGTCGACCGTCACGGCGCTCCCGGAGCCGACGAGTTCGCCCGGGCCCTCGACCGGCCGTATCTGCCGACGTCCGTTGCCATCGCCAGCGTGACCTTCGACAACGACGCATCGCCGGCCTATACGGCGTGCGAGGTCGTCGCCGCCGACCAGCCGGGGCTGCTGCACGCCATCGCGACGGTCTTCGCCGACGCCGGCGTCGACGTCCATGCCGCGTCCGTCGACACCGTCGGGGGACGGGCGCGCGACCGCTTCGATCTCAGCGTTGCCGCCGGCGGGAAACTGTCGCCCGCATGGCACGCCGCCATCGCGCGGGCGCTGGGGTTCTAGCTACCGACGCACGACGCCCCGGGCGACCCCGACGAGTTCGCGGGCTTCGGATACCCGCAGCGCCGAGACACCGGCGACGTAGACGACGATGCCGACGAGCACGCCGACCGCGGTCGTCATCAGCGCACCGCGGCCCGAAGTCACGTGGCGGATCGCGACCACCGCGGCGCCCATTACAGCGCAGGCGACGAAGACCCGCACGGCGGTGACGACCGTGTGCATGCGCACGACGCCGCCGACGCGGCGGCGCAACGCGGCCAGCGCCAACACGGCGGCGAGCGTGTACGCCAGCGCGATCGCGGCGGTGAGCCCGGCGACACCGAAGTGTGGATCCAAGGCGAGCGCGGCGACGACGGTGAGCACGTTCTGCACCACGTTCAACGCGAAGGGCGTACGCGTGTCGCTCAGGGCGTAGAAGCCGCGCAGCGTGTAGAGGTACACCGAGAAGCCGGGGAGGCCGGCGGCGAGGGTCACGAGCAGGTGCGCGGTGAGCGACGTCGAACCGCTGGAGAAAGCGCCGCGTTGCAGCAGCGTCGTGATCAGCGGCCGCGCCAGCACCACGTAGCCGGTCGCCGCCGGTGCGACCACCACGAGCAGCAGGCGCAGCCCGCCGTCGAAGCGATCGCGCCATGCCTGCCACTCGCCCCGCGTCGCCCGCCGCGCCAGCTCCGGCGTGATCGTCGTCATCAGCGACACCGCCAACAGCCCGTGCGGCAGCTGGAAGAACACGAAGGCACCCTGGTAGGCGGCGACCCCGCCGGCGTGGCGGTTGGCGAGCACGAGGATCACCCACAGCGACGCCTGGTTGGCCACGGCGTAGCCAATCGTCCACCCCGAGAGCCGGAACACCTTCGCCACCGCCGGGTGGCGCCAGCTCGTCGACAGGCGCACGCGCCCGCTGCGGTGTACCGCCACTGCGATCGGGATCGCCATCGACGCGACCGCGGCGGTCGTGCCGAGCCCGAGCAGCAGCGCCAGCCCGCGATCGTGGGCTACCTGCTGCAGCGTCGGCGTGCCGCTCGCGACGTGACGCACCCAGAGGAACAGCGCGACCTCGACGAGGTTGGCGAGCGCGGGCGCGAACGCCGGCACGTTGAAGCGCCGGCGCGCGTGCAGTAGCGCCGTCGCGATCGCGATCAGGCCGTAGAAGAAGACCTGCGGCATGAACATGCGCAGCAGGCCGTTGGCGACGTGACGTTGCAGATGGGCGGTGGCGCCGGGCGCCTCCGCCGTCAGCAGCCGGATGATCAGCGGCGCCACCAAGAGCCCGACCGCGGTCAGCGCCACCAACGCGACGATGCTCACGAACACGACCGCGCCGATGCCTTCGGCGTCGTCGTCCTCGAGCCGCTCGACGAAGACGGGCACGAGCGTCGCCGACAGCACGCCGCCGAGCAGCAACTCGTAGACCATGTTCGGCGTCGTGTTGGCCAGGTTGTAGGTGTCGGTAAGGCGGGTGAAGCCGAGGGCGTAGGCGACCGCCGCGAGCGCCAAGAACCCCGTAACGCGCGACAACCCCGTCCCCACGGCGACGAGCGCGCTGGAGCGGATGACGCCCTGGGTGCCCTCGCCGTCGGGCGCGTCGACGGGGACGGTCATGCCTGCTCCGGATGGCGGCGGCGCAGCGACGCCCAGACCGACACGTTGTAGCCGAGGCTGCGACGGGCGAACCTCGACAGCACGAGGTTGCGCACCGCGATCGCCGCCGCGTTGGCGATAGCAGCCCCGACGATGCCGAGCCACGGGATGAGCACGATGTAGCCGACGACGGTGAGCGCGGCGGTGGCGCCGAACACCTTCGCCGCGGTGTTCTGGCGACCGGTGAGGTTCATGAGCCAGCCGACGGGCCCCGAGCTGACGCTGACCAGC
Source organism: Acidimicrobiales bacterium (assembly GCA_035546775.1). NCBI lineage: Bacteria > Bacillati > Actinomycetota > Acidimicrobiia > Acidimicrobiales > Acidimicrobiales bacterium. Next base: position 4,971 of record DASZWD010000054.1, on the reverse strand, counting down.
TGCCCGAGCGCGATCCAGATCAGCACCCAGCGCCCGGCGATGAACGCGTGGCCGAAGACACTGAGGATCGGGTTGGCGAACAGGAACATCAGCGCGGTCAGGGCCACGGACGGGAAGAAGATCCAACGCACCGACGTGAGCGCGAGGTCCTGCAGCTCGTCCTCGCGGTTGGCCCAGTACAGATGTGAGATGCGCGGGCTGACGATGGCGGCCATCGACGACTGACCGATCTGGGCGAGGTTGCCGGCGCGCATGGCGACGGCGTAGATACCCGCTTCCTTGGCGCCGAGGAAGATGCCGACCATCACGACGTCGAGTCGCGTGAACACGATCGACACCACGTTGGACAGGAAGATCGGCGCCGTCACCTTCGTCCAGGCGCGGTACTCGTAAGCCGCGGGCGCGGCGTGCACCTCAGCGGGTATCGCCGCGTGCAACCACACGCCCTGCAACGCCAGCGCGGCGACGTAGGAGCCGAGCATGATGGCGACGGCCATCGAGGCCGACACGTGCACGCCGAATAGCAGCGCGCCGAGCGCCAATGCGATCGCGACGATCGGTTGGAACACGAGCCACGGGAAGAACGCCCGGAAGATGAGCCGGTAGGCCTGCAGGATCGTCTCCTGCATCTCGATGAGCCCGGCGGTGGGGATGATCCACAACGCCAGCACCATGGCGACCGACGCCGGTGTGCGTCCCTGGACCGCCAGAATCGCGACCGAGCCGATGACGGCGGCCGCACCGCCGAGGAACACCGGGAGCTGGCGGCTCGTGCGGATGACGCCTTTGACCTCGGGCCAGTCCTCGGCGGCGGAATGCTCGGCCACGAAGCGCAGCCCGCTGCTCGCCATCGAGAGGTGGCTGATCCCGCCGCCGATCCGGGCCCAGTTCGTGACGTAGGTGAACACGCCGAAGTCGTCGACGCCGAGCGTGCGGGCGAAGACGATGTTCGTGACGTAATTGAGCACGACGGCGCTCGCCTGCAACACGAACGACGTCGATGCGCCGCGTCCGAGGAAACGACCGATCGAAAGTGGCGCTTCGCCGTCGGATTGTTTCGAATCTGTTTCAGCCACGTGAACGTCCGTGAAGAAGCCCGTCGCGATCCTTACGCCGTTCTGACGCCGATGTAACACTCCGACGAAACGGACGGAGGACATCATGTGGCGTAGACGTATTTTTGGCGTCGTCGCGATCGTGCTGCTGGCGCTGGGCGCAACGGCGGGCACTGCTTTCGCGGCGAACGGGGATCACAACGGCACCCATACTGGCAATGACGCGTCGGTATCGACGTCATTCACCGGCGGGCACACGCCCACGATCGAGAAGATCGCCGACCAGGTCGAGCAGAACCGGATCGCCATCAACCTTGTCTGGTTGACGGTCGGTGGCGTGCTGGTGCTGTTCATGCAGGCGGGCTTCGCCCTCGTCGAGACCGGCTTCACGCAAGCCAAAAACGCCAGCCACACCATGATGATGAACATGGTCATCTTCGCGTTGGGGGTGATCGGCTGGTACGTGTGCGGCTACGCATTCATGTTCGGATCCGTCGACGTCAGAGGGATACTCGGCATCACGTCACTCGGCGCGCCGTGGCACATCGGCGCCTGGAACATCCTGAGCCACCACGGCTTCTTCCTCGGCGGCAACTCCTATGACGTTTCGATCCTGGGCTTCTTCTTCTTCCAGCTCGTGTTCATGGATGCGACCGCCACGATTCCGACCGGCGCCATGGCGGAGCGCTGGAAGTTCTCGAGCTTCTGCGTGTGGGGGCTGTTCGCCTCGATGATCCTGTATCCCGTCTACGGCAACTGGGTCTGGGGCGGTGGCTGGCTGAGCCAGATCGGCGCGATGGGCCCGAAGCTCGGCCACGGCGCCGTCGACTTCGCCGGCTCGGGCGTCGTGCACGCCATGGGCGGCGTGGCCGCCTTCTGGGGCGCCAAGATGCTCGGGCCCCGCATCGGCAAGTTCGACAAGGACGGCAAGCCCCGCGCCATCCCGGGTCACCACCTGCCGATGGCCATCCTCGGCACCTTCATCCTCCTCGTCGGTTGGATGGGCTTCAACGGTGCGTCGACCTTCGCCGGCACCGACTTCCGCTTCACCGCCGTGATCGTCAACACGATCCTGGCCTCGGCGACGGGTTGCATAGCGGCGATGCTCGTGATGTGGCGTGTCTTCGGCAAGCCCGACCCGTCGATGACGGCCAACGGGCTGCTCGCCGGCCTCGTGGCCATCACCGCCCCGTGCGCCTTCGTCGCCCCCTGGGGCGCCTGCGTCATCGGCGCCGTGGCCGGTTGCCTCGTCGTCGGTGTCGTCGTGTTCGTCGAGCGTGTGCTCAAGGTCGACGACCCGGTGGGTGCGGTCGCGGTGCACGGCGCCAACGGTTTGTGGGGCCTCATCGCCGTCGGCCTGTTCGCCGACGGCTCGTACGGCGCCGGCCTCAACGGAGTCGCCTCGCCGGTGAAGGGACTCTTCTACGGCAGCGCCGGCCAGCTCGGCGCCCAGCTCATCGACGTGGTCACCCTCGTCGTGTGGTGCTCGATCGCCTGCATCATCTTCTTCAAGATCCTCGAGAAGACGGTCGGGTTCCGCTCGAAGGAAGAGCACGAGATCGCCGGTCTCGACCTGCCGGAAATGGGGGCGCTGGCCTATCCCGACTTCCTCGAAGCGCAGGGACCAGTGTTTGCTCCCGTCGGAAACGCGTCGGTGGCCACGTCGGCCAAGGCGCTGCGTGAAGAGGTGGCCGGTTAATGAAGCGCATCGAAGCTGTCATCCGCCCCGACCGATTCGACAACGTCGCCGAGCAGTTGAAGGAGGCCGGGTTTGCCGGCTTCACCATCGCCGACGTGCGGGGCCACGGTCAGTCGCCCGAGAAGGTGGGTGAGTGGCGCGGCCAGACCTATGAGCTCGCCGTCACCCACAAGCTCCAGGTGACCGTCATCGTCGAGGACGACGAGGTCGTCGGCGCGGTGGAAGCGATCGTGACCGGTGCCTACACCGGCAACCTCGGCGACGGGCTGATCACGGTCTCGGACGTGGTCGCGGTCTACAACATCCGCAACGGCCTGCCCTCGAAGACCACGTAGTCCCACGATGTGACCGCTGCCATAGCGCCGCGGTACCCGGGCATGGTCTCCTGCGATCGTGCGTTTCCGGGGGCGGATCAACGCGTGCATTGCTGGTGTCGTCGCGGCGGTCGTGCTGGCCGCGCCGGCGCCGGCGCACGCCACCAGCAGCGAGTTCCGCGCGAGCTATGACGCGTCGGTACCGCTTGAGGCGCACGTCGCCATCGAGCGCGCGCTGACGCACTGGAGCGCGCTTGTCAGCACGCCGGTGCCCGTCGTCGTCGCCGTGCACTGGGGCGACCTTCCGCCACTGGTCGCGGCGGCGAGCGACCACCTGCGTCTCGTGCGCGCCGCACCCGACGGTGACCTCGAACCGGTCGCGCTGGCCGACGCGTTGAGCGGGCGCGACCTGCGCGACGGGCGGCCCGACGTTTCGATCACCTTCAGCACGCGCGAGCGCTGGCAATTCGACCCCGACACGCCGGCACCGCCCGGCTACGTCGACCTCGAAACATTCGCTCTGCACGAGATCGGTCACGGACTCGGATTATTCGCGTCGTTTCACGACGCCGGCGACGGCCAGGTCGCGTGGGGGCGTTTCGGTGACGACGGCAGCGGCTTCGGCGCCGTCGCCATGGACCGGTTCCTCGTCGACGGGCGCAGCGGCGCACCGCTGCTCGACAAGTCGGCGTTCCCGAGTCCGTCGGCCGCGCTACGCGTCGCGGTGACGAGCGGCGCGGTCGTCTGGGGCGGCCCCGCGCGCGACGCCGGTGGCCGCCGCATCCGGATCGAGTCGCGGTCGCAATGGAACTACCACTGCAGCCTGGCTCACCTCGCGGAAGTCGCTTACTCGCCCGGGAGTCCCGACGCGTTGATGACCACGACGATCCGCCGCGGCGAGACGATCCACCAAGTCGGTCCCGCGGCGCTCGGCATCCTCCACGACCTCGGCTGGACGGTGCACCTCGACGCCGATACGCCACCACCTCCGCCACCCCCACCGCTGCCGGCGCCGCCGGTCGCGGTGGTCGCGCCGGTCGCGGTGACGCTGCCCTCGCCCACGCCCGCGAACCCACCAACCCAGACGGCGGCCGCTGACGACGCGTCACGCGAAGTGTTCGGCCTCGGCGTGGTGGTGGCATTCGCCTTCGGGTTCCGCCGACGCCTCCGGTAAGCCACCACCCGGCAATCCCGCGGTAACCCCCGGTTGTGGAGCCTCGCGGTAAAATTGTGCGCCCGTGACCTTTGAAGCTGGTTCGTAATGGCACTGGGCCGCCGCAAGGCGACCGAGCGCCCTGCGCTCGATGAGCCGAGCGCGCCCACGACCCAGTCGGCGGCGCCATCCGCGGGCGCCGGATCGGCCATCGCCAACCTTTTGGTGCAGCGCGGCCTTATTTCCACCGAGCAGCTGGAGGCGGCGAAGGAACGTCAGGGCACTTCGGGCAAAGCGCTCAGCGATGTGCTCGTCGAGATGGGAGCGATCGCCGAGCGCGACGTCGTAGCCGCCGTCGGCGAACAGCTCGGCGTGCCCTTCGCCGACCTACGACGCGAGGCGCCCGACGCCGAAGTCGTCTCGCTGCTGAAGGAAGCCACGGCGCGCGAACTGCTCGTCATCCCGCTGCACCGCGGCGAGGACAACACGGTGATCGTCGCCGCCGCGGACCCGTCGCCGGAAACCGCGAACAAGCTGCGCACGGCGATGAAGACGGCGGTGACGCTGCACATCGCGCCGTCGTCCGACATCGAACGCGCCATCAACAACGCGTATCGCGCGCTCGACTCCGTCGGCCGTCTCGTCGAAGCGTTCGAAGCCGCCGAGTCGTCGCGTCACAAGACGGCGACGACGGCCGACGTCATGCCCGACGACGCGCCCGTCGTGCGCATCGTCAACATGCTCATCAGT
>DASZWD010000053.1 GCA_035546775.1 Acidimicrobiales bacterium | reverse complement strand
GCAGAAGAGCGTGTCGCCGCTGAAGACGTGGCCTGTCAGCGCGAAACAGCAGCCGCCGGGCGTATGGCCAGGTGTGTGGATGACGGCCAGTTCGCTGCCGCCGGCGCGCAGCACGTCGCCGTCGGCCAGCGGGCTGTCGGGTGAGCGCTCGGGATACACGTCGTGCCACAGCATGGCGTCGGCGGGGTGGAGCAGGATCGGCGCGTCGACGGCGTCCTGCAGGGCGACGGCGGCGTTGATGTGGTCGTTGTGGCCGTGGGTCAGCGCGATGGCACTGACGCGCCGGCCGTTGACGGCGGCGACGATCGGAGCGGCGTCGTGCGCCGCGTCGATCACGATCACTTCGCGATCGTCGCCGACGAGCCAGATGTTGTTGGTGACCTCCCACTCGCCGCCGTCGAGCCGGAAGACGCCGTCGGTGGTGACGAGTTCGATCACAGCACCACGACGCTGCGCAGGACTTCGCCGCGCTCCATCTTCCCGAAGGCGTCCTCGACGCCGTCGAGGCCGATGCGCTCGCTTACGAAGTCGGCGAGGGGCAACCGGCCCTGGAGGTACAGGTCGACGAGCAGCGGGAAGTCGCGGCTCGGCAGGCAGTCGCCGTACCACGACGGCTTGAGCGCGCCGCCGCGGCCGAAGAAGTCGATCATGGGGATGTCGGGGAAGCGCATGTCGGGCGTCGGCACGCCGACCTGCACGACGGTACCGGCGAGGTCGCGGGCGAAGAACGCCTGCTCGAGCACCTTCGGGTTGCCAACGGCCTCGATGCACACGTCGGCCCCAAAGCCGCCGGTGAGGGCGCGCACCGTGTCGACGACGTCGTCGCGTGACGCGTTGACGGTGTGGGTGGCGCCGAACTGGCGGGCCCACTCGAGCTTGCGGTCGTCGAGGTCGACGGCGACGATCGTCGTCGCGCCGGCGAGCTTCGCCCCGGCGATCGCCGCGTCGCCCACGCCACCGCAGCCGAACACCGCGACGGTGTCGCCGCGCTGCACGTTGCCCGTCAGCATCGACGCGCCGAGACCTGCCATCACGCCGCACCCGAGCAGCCCGGCAACGGCCGGATCGGCCTCGGCGGACACCGGCGTGCACTGGCCGGCGGCCACGAGCGTCTTCTCGGCGAAGGCGCCGATGCCGAGCGCCGGTGACAGCACCGTGCCGTCGCGCAGCGACATCTTCTGCGTGGCGTTGTGGGTGGCGAAGCACAGGTGCGGCTTGCCCTTCTTGCAAGCGCGGCACTCGCCGCACACGGCGCGCCAGTTGAGGACGACGAAGTCGCCGGGCGCCACGTCGGTCACGTCGTCGCCCACGGCGGCGACGACACCGGCGGCCTCGTGGCCGAGCAGGAACGGGAAGTCGTCGTTGATGCCGCCCTCCCGGTAGTGGAGGTCGGTGTGGCACACGCCGCACGCCTGCACGTCGACCAGTGCTTCACCGGGACCGGGATCGGGCACCAGGATCGTCTCGATCGACACCGGCGCACCCGCGGACCGCGCCACCACCCCACGCACTTCATGACTCATGCATCCGATCCTTGCAGAATGGGGTATGGACTCTTCTGACTCCGGTTACGTCAGCCGCCCCGACTACCGCGTCGACGTGCTGGCACGACGCAACCGGTTCGAGGTGCACGCCGGCGACACGCTCCTGGCGTCGAGCGAGCGCTGCCTCGTCGTCGACGAGCAGGACCACGGACTCGTCGTGTACTTCCCGCGCGCCGAGGTGCACATGGACGCGTTGGCATCGCACGAGCTGGTGACGCGCTGCCCGTACAAGGGTTTCGCCACACACTGGTCGCTGGTAGACGGCGGCGATCCCGTCGCCTGGAGCTACGAAGATCCCTACACCGAAGTGGCGCGCATCACGGGCTACGTCGCGTTCTACCAGCAGCGCGTCAGCGTGACGATCGGCGCCGCCACCCCGGCGGTGTCGGGGCGATGAGCTCGCTCGCCCGCATGCTCGAAGTGTTCGACGTGCAGGCCGTCGCACCGGACCGTTACGTCGGCGAGCACGACGCCGGCGACCGCGCCGTCATCGACGGCAGCCAGGTGCTCGCCCAGTCGATCGTGGCCGCGTCGAAGTCGGTGCCGGGCAAGGTGGTGCGGTCGGCGCACGCGGTCTTCGGGTCCGCCATCGACGCCGCCATCCCGATCGAGCTGTCGGTCGAAGTCGTGCGCAACGGGCGGACGGTGGCGACGGCGCGCGTCGTCGGCCGCCAAGGCGAGCGGGTGAAGACCGACGCGCTGGTGCTGCTCGACGTGCCGCAGCCCGACGTGGTCCGGCGCGCCGCCGACCTACCGGCGAGCGCCGCGCCGCCCGCCGATGCGATCCCGCGCGCCATGCCGCTCGACGGGCGCGAGCTGCGCCTGGTGGGCGTCGCCGACGAGAACGATCCGGCGTACGTCGGTCCGCCGGTGCTCGACGCGTGGCTGCGCTACTCCCCCGCCCCGACGCGCGACGACCTCGTGCGCGCCCTGCTCGCCCACTTCACCGGCCACCTGTCGATCTCGACGTCGTTGTTCCCGCACGCGGGACTCGGCACCGCGCTGTCTCACGTGACGTTGTCGACGGCGCCGATGACGATCACTGTGGCGTTCCACGAGCCGGTCACGGCCGACGGCTGGCTGCTGTACCACCACGAGTCGACGCAGATCGGCGCCGGCATGTCCTACGCACGAGGTCAGATCTTCCGCGAGACGGGCCAACTCATGGCGTCGTTCACCCAGGAAGCGATGATCCGCGCCGTCGACGCCCCCGCATCGAAGATCGAAGAACGGGCACGCCTGTAGCGGCGGGCCACCAGCTTTTGGTCCGTTTCAGCCGGGGTCTTTCTGTGTGAGACGGACCAGAACGGTTACTTGACGGCGTCGCCTTTGCGGATGCGGGAGAACTCGCCCTCGTCGCGGTGGACGAATACCTCGCCGCCACCGTTGGCGCGGGCCCAGGTCTTGCCCTCGCGTTCGGCTTCCTCCTGGGTGTCGAAGGTGCCGACGACGTCGCCGTTCTCCACCTTGATGTTCCAGCGGTCACCGTCAGGGATGATGTGGACGTCAGGCATACACCGCGCGTACCCGATCACCGCCGGAGTCGAACCATCAGCACGTCATGTGCGCAGTGATCGTAGGAGGGCGACTTCGGGCATGGCGTCGAGGGGGCCGAAGCCGTGTTCGGCGAGCCAGCGGACGGCGACGAGGCAGCGCAGCAACCACCAGGCGCGAATGACGTCGCGGTCGACGTCGGTGCCGTAGCCGGCTTCGACGTCCGCGAGATGTTCCGGATGGCCGAGAGTGAGGACGGCGAGGTCGAACAGGCCGTCACCTCGGCAGGCGTCGGACCAGTCGATGACGCCGGTCACGGCGTCGTCGTCGCCGACGAAGACGTGGTCGGGTTGGAGGTCGCCGTGGGTGAACACCGGCGTCCACGGCCGGAACGCTGTCTCGGCCAGGGCTCGGTTGCGCGTCACTATGTCGCGGGGCAACACGTCGTTGTCGACGAGCCACGCGCACTCGTGGTCGAGCCGCGCCGCGAAGTCGTCGGGCGACCAGCCGGGCCACGGCGGCAGCGGGGCGTCGTGGAGCGTGCGAATGGCCGCGCCGGCCGCCGTCCAAGCAGCCGGCGAGACGGGCGACGGCTCGCCGAACTTGCCGAGGGCGCGGCCCGGCACTCGGGCCAACGCCAGCGCCGGCGGATTGCGCCACAGGACGGCGGGCGTCGGCACGGGAGCCAGCGCCATTGCTTCCACTTCGACGTCGAGGCGCGACTGATCGGCGTCGACCTTCACGAACACGTCGCCGACGCGCAGCGTGGCGCGCTCCGAGTGGGCGACGACGATCTCGACGGCGTCCATCGCCACTACCCCGCGAAGGTCCGCGTCGGCATCCCGCGCACGCCGGGCTGGACCACGAACAACGCGCCCGCTGCGGGCTCGGGGTTCGGCAATCCCTCGGCGGAAGTTGTGATGAACAGCGTGTCGAGCGCCGATCCGCCGAAGGCGCATGACGAAACCTGCGCGACGGGCAGTTCGATCACGGCGGCGAGTTCGCCGTCAGGTGCATACCGACGCACGGCGTATCCGCCCCACAGCGCCACCCACACGCCGCCCGCGGCGTCGACGGTGAGGCCGTCGGGGTGACCGTCGGCGGCGTCGATCGAGACGAACGGTTGCCGCGACGACAGGTCGGGCGCGCACATTGCGACCTGCTGCGTCGGCGTGTCGTTGTAATACGCAAGCGCACCGTCAGGTGACCACTCGAGGCCGTTGGAGATCGTCACGCCGTCGAACACCTGCGTGACGGACAGGTCCGGGTCCAAGCGCCACATCGCGCCGCGGCCGGGCGCCGGTTGCTCCTTCGCCATCGACCCGCAAAAGAACCGGCCGTGCGGATCGCAGCCGCCGTCGTTCATACGCACCCCGGTGTCATCCCACACGTCGGGCACCGGCGTGACCGCGCCGGAGGCGTCGATGAGACTGAACCCCCGCGCCGTCGCCACCACATACCCGCCTCCGGCACGCGGCGCCACGCACGCGGCGACGTCCGCGTAGTGCTGGCGCGTGGTTGTGCCGTCGACGTCGGTCGACAGCACGTCGCCGGCGTGCAGGTCGACCCACAGCAGCCGCCCGGTGGCGGCGTCCCACATGGGACCCTCGCCGTGGTACGCCACCGCGTCGGTCAGCTGCGTCGCCTTCATCGCAGGCCGAGCTGGCGCAGCTTGGCGTTGAGGAGCTTCTTCACCAACGCCTTAGGCAGGGGCTTGTCGAGCGCGAAGTGCAGCGAACTCTTCGTGTGCGCGTAACCGCCGATCTCCTCCGCCAATTGGTCGAAAACTGAACCGCTGTGCGGAAAGTAACTGAGGTGGTTCCGGAACGCGGCGAACCCAGCGACGACTTTGCCCTCGACGCGGAAACCGGGAATCGCGTACGAGATGCACTGCTCGGCTTCGGGGATCACGGCCAAGATGCGCCGCCGCATCTCTTCGAGCGTCGAGCGGCCCGGCTCTTCGACCCCCGCGAGGTAGGCGTCGATCTCAGCCGACGACATGGAGGAACTCCGCGAGTGCGGCGTTGAAGATCTCGGGGTGCGTGAGCATCGGCGCGTGCGGTGCGCCGTCGACGACCACGGCGCGCGAACCCGGGATCTTGGCGGCCATGTAGTCGCTGCCGGCGCGGAACGGTTTGTCCTCGCTGCCGACGACGATGAGCGTCGGCACGTCGATGTTCGGCAAGTTGTCGATAACGCCGGCGTCGCGTTGGCGCAGGATGCCGCGGGCCGCGTTGATCAGCCCGTCGACGCCGCGGTGCACGCTGCCGTCCAACTCCGCGCTCGGCCGCAGTCCGTCGAAGCCCTTGTTCTGAAAGATCGACGCGTACGTCTCGCACACCTCGTTCCAGCTCTCGCGCGCGTCGTCCTTGCGGAAACCGGGTCCGGTGCCGACGAGCACCAACCCCGCCACCCGCGACGGATGCGCCTTCTGGAACTCGAGCGACAGGTACCCGCCCATCGAGTGGCCGACGAGCACGGCGCGGTCGATCTCTTCGCGGTCGAGGATCGCCTCCATGTCGCCGAGGGTGAGTGGGATCGAATACTCGGCGGGATCAGCGGGATAGTCGGCCTGACCGTGGCCCCGCACGTCCCACGCGATGCAGCGCCGCTCGGGTTCGAACGCCGCGACGACGGGCGCCCAGGCGTGGCTCGAACTGGCGAAGCCGTGCGTCAGCAACAACGGGAGAGGTGCCATCCCCCGAGGCTGTCACACGCGCGCGGCGTAGACCATCTGGCGCAGCTGCGAGCGGATCGGGTGCGAGCCCGACGGCATGAGCTGCGTCATGAACACACACGTCACGTCGTCGACGGGGTCGACCCAGAACGCGGTGGAGTACACGCCGCCCCAGAAGAACTCGCCTGGGTTCGACACGCTGTGCTGCTTGATCGGATCGACGTTGACGGCGACGCCGAGACCGAAGCCCACGCCGTCGAAGGTCGTCTCGGCGAACCCGCCGGTCGACAGCGCGCCCAGGTCGGCGGCGAGGTGGTTCTGCGTCATGAGCGCGACGGTCCGCGGCGACAGCAACCGGGTGCCGTCGAACGCTCCCCCGCCGCCGAGCATGCGGGCAAAGCGTGAGTAATCGGCCGCGGTACTGATCAGCCCACCGCCGCCCGACAGGATCGCCGGTGGACCTGCGGTGACGCCGGGCGCCGGCACGCGTACCGCGCGGTCGTCGTCGCCGATGGCGTACAGCGCGGCGAGGCGGTCACCGCGCGACTCGTCGCACCAGAACGCGGTGTCGCGCATGCCGAGCGGGGCGCACACGCGACTGTCGATGGCGGCGTCGAGCGACTGGCCGCTCCAGATCTCCACCAGGCGGCCGAGCACGTCGTGCGAAACGCCGTAGCCCCAGGCGCTGCCCGGCTCGAACAGGAGCGGCAGGCGCGCCCAGTCCTCGACGCACTCGGCGATGCTCGGATGCGGCGGCGCGCCGAACTCGTAGCCCGCGTCGCGGTACATGGCGTCGACCACGTGGTTGTAGAGGAAGCCGGCGGTGAGGCCCGAGGTATGCGTGAACAGGTGCCACACGCGCACCGGTTCGGCGGCGGGCGTCGTCACCAGCGAGCGGCCGACGCCCTTCTGGTACACCCGCGCGTCGGCGAACGACGGGATCCACTTACTGATCGGGTCGGAGAGTTCGAACACGCCCTCCTCCCACAGCGTCATCGCCGCCACCGACACCACCGGCTTGGTCATCGACGCAATACGCCAGATGGTGTCGGGCTCGACGGGCAGGTTCGCTTCGCGGTCGCGCCAGCCGTACACGCACTCGTGCACGACGTCACCTTTGTGGGTCAGCGCCAACTGCCAGCCGGGCAGCCGGCCGTCGTCGACGTAACGGGCGAAGTGCTTGTCGAGGCGCGCCAGGCGCGCGGCGTCGAAGGTCACAGGTCTCAGGCTCCCGAGTCGCAGGGTTCTTGGAAGAAGGGCGCGTCGCCTTTGGGCCAGTTGCCCAGCGAGTGACGGTTGCCGCCGTCGAGGTAGCAGACGGTGCCGCGCTTGGCGCGGCTGTCGCTGAAGGGTCCGACGTCGTTCGTGCTCCACCACCACTCGGCGGCGTCGTTGGTCATGCTGTAGCCGTCAGGACGGAAGCCGACGAAGCCCGCGTGCGCCGGCGTGAGCGGGTTCGGGAACACGGTCTTGCGCAGCCCGTCGCGGAACGTCTCGACCGTGAGCTTCGGACCCGCCATCTGGATGCCCGTCGCCAGCAGGAACAGGCCGCGGTAGATCTCGAGTTCGCCCTCGACGAGCGACGTGGTGTCGGGCGCCACCGATGGGTCGCCTTCCTCGAGGGCGACGTTGTACACGTTGGTCAGGGGCTTGACGATGCGCGGCTGGAACGTCACGCCGAAGGTGTGGCGCATCTGGTCGGGTGTCCCGGCGCCGAGGGTGAACGAACTGTTCACGTCGTTGAGGCCGAAGGTCGAGGTCAGCCACTCGGGGTGATAAGCGCTGGTCGTCGCGGCGCGCTGCAACGTGCCGAACGAGAAGAAGTTGCACATGCAGATCACGCTGGTGATGTTGTCGCGGCGCAGCTGCAACATGGCGTTCTGCGCCGACGCGGCGTCGAAGGCGTTCGGCACCGGGTTCACGATGACGTCCTTGGCCGGGATGTCGACGCCGCAGGCCCGCAGCTTGTCCTGCATCGGGTTCAACGCGTCGAGCCGGCTGCCGGGGTCGTCGTCGGTGAAGGTTTCGAGCAGGATGGCGAACTTGCGCGGCGCGTCCGGGCTGTCGGACCACTGCGCCTTGCGACCGCCGGCGAAGCGACCGCAGATCCACTCGCCGACGTTGGCGAACTCCTCGTCGGTCTCCATCGGGTACTGGTACTGATACGGCGCGCAGCGGTTGAGGAACTTGCTGTCGTAGGGCGAGTACGAGCCGACCACGATGGTGTGATAGCGACACGCCATCTGCGGCATGTAGTACGCCCCGTTGACCTGGCGGTAGAACTGCGATGCGAACGGCTTGGGCATCCCGCCGCACCCGGCGGCAGCGAGCGCGGCGTCGGCGACCTGCTCGTTCTGCTGGTCCGAGCCCGAACCACCGCCACTCGAATTGCAGAACTCGGGGATCATCTGCCGGCCGTAGAACTGGAAGCGGTTGTTGAAGAACTTGAACAGCGCGTCGTACTGCGACTTCTTGTTCTCCGGCGTCGGGATGGCGATGTAGACGGCGTCCTTGGTGACGCCCGTGGCGGTGGCGCCGCCGTTGTCGCCGCTCCAGTAGGCGATGCACGGCGGCGACTGCGGGTCGTCGATCTGGCGCAATGGAGGAGGACCAACGCAGCGCTTGACCTGATTGCGCGGCACCGACTTCGTCGGCAATGTCGTCGAGGCCGCGCCGCCCCCGTCGCCGTTGCCCTTCCCCGTCCCGTTGACCGACGCCGCCTGACCCGGCGGCGCCTTGCGGATCACCTGCCTGGCGTTGGGCGAGAACTCGGCCGCAGTCGGCGGTGCCGCCGTGGCCGCGTGGAGGATCAGGGGCAGCAACACGGCGAGCACGGCGAGCGCGATCGCGAGGTTGGCGACGCCCGCGCCCTTCCCCGGCCGGCGGATGCGCGCGGTCACGGCGTCACCGTTTCAGGCCCGCCGGCAGGCAGCGCCGTGTTGCGCACGGTGCGGGTCCACAGCAGCTGATGGCGCGGGTCGACGACGGTGAATGTGTCCTCGACGTCCGCCGCGCCGTATCCCGTCGCGATCTGCTGCGTCCAGGTCAGCGCCCGCTGCGCCTTTGTCGACGTGATCGTGCCGGTCATCTGCACCGTCCAGGTGTCGATCAGGTCACCGCAGGCGTCGACGTTCTTGCGGCCGCGCACGTTGCGCACGATGGCGACGGTGGTGAGCGTCGACGGGTCCGTGGCGGCACCGGCGTACTGCACGTCGTTGCTAGCACGTTGCACAGGACTGGGCAGGACCTGCACGCCGTTACCGACGGCGTCGAAACGCAGTTGGCCGAGAACCGGGTCGTCCCATGCCAGACCCACGAGGTACACGCCGCCGCTCGTCGCGGCGAGTGCGCTCGACGAGTGGACGAGTTGGTAGATCTCGACCCAGCGCGTCTTGTGCGCTGCGTCGGTGCGCTCGACGGTCCACCCGTCGACCCGCTGCCCGTTCGACGCCTTCGAGCTCGGCAGGTGCTTTATCGTCTCGGTGACGACGCCGACGAGCGGACTCTGGCCCCCTGCCGTCGAGTACGCGCCCACCTCGAGTTGCGTCGCCGTCTGCTCGGCCGGTGGTGCGGTGACTTCGAACGCGGCGGGTACCTCGGGCGCCGCGAAGGCGTCGGCCTGTGGGCAACCCACCTTGCCTGGCGGCGCCGACGGCAGCGTCGGCAGGAGCGATCCGGCCGACGGGAAGTCGGGGAACGTCACCGTGGGCAGGTCCGAGGGCGCGACGAGTTCGATCGCCGGCGTCACCAACCGCGGCACGGTGATCGACTCCGTGCGCATCGACAGGTGCAGGTGCGTCTTCGGCCCGCACGCCGTCAACGACACGGCCGCAAGCGCGAGCGCGAGCAGGGCGCGGGGTTTCACGGTGCCATCGTCTCCGTCGTCTCGGTCGTGTCCGTCGTGGCCACAGGCGTGTCGGCGAACGCCGCAGCGAGCGCAACGTCGTTGATGGCGCGGCCGTCGCCGTAGTCGATGAGGGCACGGGCGAGCGCCTCGGCCGCCCCCTTGTTGACCTCGGCGCGCACCACGAGGATCGCCATCGACTTCACCGTCGGGAACCACAGGTACACGCGCTGCGTTCCGTCGACGGTGTTGTAGAGCACATGGCCGCGCTGCGACCTCAGCTGGTGCACGTTGCCGACGCTGTGCGCGATGGCTTTGGACACCTCGTCGTCACTGGTTACGAAACCTCGCTTGAGTTGCGCGACTTGCAGCGCCGCCTGCACGAGGTCGGATTTGTTGAACGACAGCACCTTGCCTTGCTCGACGATGACGTTGCGGTCGCGCGCGCCCTTGAGATACGCGTCGGCGGCCTTCGGCTCCTCGCGTACCTCGAGCCCGGCGACGCTCGCCGGGGCGAGGCGCGTCGGGAACGCGACGATCGGATCGGCCTTAGCCCCGCCGCCCGACGAGCAACTCGACAGCAATGCGGCGCCGACGAGCAGCACGAGCGCGGCCGCCGTCGCCGGCCGCAGCCACGCGCCGCGGCGGCGCGCCTTCCACCACACGTTGGGCACCTCCGCGCTGTAGGGGTGACGCAGACTCGCACGCGACACCGCGGCGAGCAGACGCGCCGTTTCGGGTTGCGCCTTGGTGACGCGCGTGCGCACCGACGCCGCCAG
>DASZWD010000052.1 GCA_035546775.1 Acidimicrobiales bacterium | reverse complement strand
GTCGAGGTCGCATCCGACGCCGATGCCGCCACCGTCGAAGCGACGGCGCTGGCGCTGCCCCGAATCGTCGAGCTGCTGAACGGCAACGCCCCCCGCAAGGTGATCACGCGCCCGCCGGCGCTCGTCAACGTCGTCGTCTAGAAGTCGCGCGAGACGCCTGAGACGTCGCGCTCGGGATATTTCGGGTTCATCCGATCGAGCGTATCGACCAGCACCTTGCTGACGACGTAGTTGCGGTACCACTTGTGGTTGGCCGGCACGACGTACCAGGGCGCGGACTCGGTGTTCGTCTTGTTCACGGCGTCTTGATACGCGGCGATGTACTTGTCCCAGTACTGGCGCTCGGCGACATCACCGGGATTGAACTTCCAGCGCTTCTTCGGGTCGTCCAAGCGCGCCAGTAACCGCTGACGCTGCTCGACCTTCGAGATGTAGAAGAAGAACTTCACGATCGTCGTACGGTCGGCGACGAGCAGTTGCTCGAAGGCGTTGATCTGGTCGTAGCGCTGCTTCCACACGCTCTTGGGCACGATGTCGTGCACCCGTTCGACCAGCACCGACTCGTAGTGGGATCGGTTGAAGATGACGATGTCGCCCTTGGCCGGCGTCTTGGCGTGCACGCGCCACAGGAAGTCGTGCGCCAGTTCGAGGGGCGTCGGCTGCTTGAACGACGCCACGTGCACGCCCAGTGGGTTCACGATGCGGAAGACGTGCTTGATGGTTCCGTCCTTGCCGCCGGTGTCCATCGCTTGGAGCACCACCAGCAGCGACTGCTTGGCCTCGGCGTAGAGCCGTTCCTGGAGCGTGGCGAGCTTTTCGGTGAGCGCTTCGGTGGCGGCGAGGGTCGCGGCCTCGTCACCGGGCGCGTCGGGAGTCGACGCAGGGTCGATGTTGGCGAAGTCGACGCTCATGCCGACCGCAGCGCTTCGGACCACTTGATGCGCTTACCCGTTCGCAGGATCGAATTGCTGTAGATGGCGCCGGCGACGCGCGCCATCACCAGTGCGGCGACGAGGCTGAACACGATTGTGAGGCCGACTTGCCACGCGGCAACTGCGTGCGCCTCGATCAACACGGGCATGCACATCGGCGCGGTCGGCGGCAGGTAGGCGAGGACCCGCACCAGCGGCGACGGTGCACTCGAACTGACCGATGCAATTGCGGCGAAGTAACCGACGAAAAGCGGCACACTGATCGGAAAACCGGCGGCCTGCGCCTCGGTCTGCCGGCTCACCAGCGAGCCGGCGGCGGCGTAGAGCCAGCTGTAGAAGGCGAAGCCGAGCACGAACCAGCCCACCGCCGCCACGGCGCCGAAGGCGTGCGCGCCCCGGAGCACGTCGGAGCCGACGACGCGCGACGCGATGATGGCGGTGGCGGCGACGACGATCGCCTGCGCTAGGCCGGCGATGCCGATGCCGAGGATCTTGCCGCCGACGAGGTGGCGCGGCCGGACCGCCGCCAACAGCACTTCGGCAATACGCGAACTCTTCTCCTCGGCGACCCCCACGAGGATCCACGACCCGTAGGTCTGGAAGAAGATGAAGATCGCGATGACGCCGACCAGCGTCGTCACTTGGTCGTTGGCGGCCGGCTTTGCCTTGCCCAGCGCCGTCACGGGTAGCGACGGCCGCCGCAGAATCTGCGCCGCTTGCTCCGACGTGAGGCCGGCGTCGGTCAACGCCGTTTGCAGGCGAGCTGCTTCGGAGATGGCGGCGACGAGCCGGACGCGCCCGGTGACGCGGTCGGGGTCGACGGGGTCGTCGATGATCACGTTGCGGCCGTTGACGAGCGCCACGTCGAGGTTGCCCGAGCGCAGTTGGCGGCGCGCCGCCTGTTCGGACGCGACGTCGTGGACGCGCACCGTCGCCGACAGCGCCGGACCCATATTCGAGACCGCGGCGCGGATGGCCGGATCGGTCTGGCCGACCAAGCCGACGTCGTAGGTCTTCGGTTTCTCGTTGACGTGGGGGAGCACGATCAACGCCGCCACGATGGCGGCGCTGACGAGCGTCGTCACGCGGAAGACGCGGCTGCGCAGGCGGTCGCGTAACTCGCGCATGGCCACGAGCCGGATCGTCTCGCTCGACTTCATCCTTCGACCGCCTCGCGGAATACTTCGGAGAGCCGGCGCTGCTCGTAGCGGAACTCGACCACGGGGCCGCGCTGCTGGGCGGCCACCAGCACCGCCTGGGGGTCGGCGGTCGACGCCAGGCGCAGCCGGAGGCGGCCGTCAGCGTTGTCGACCACCGTGACGCCGCGCAGACGGTTGGCCCACGTGGAGGTCGTGTCGCCCTCGACCTGCACGATGAGGCGCGGGTCGCCACCCCGGCGCAGGTCGTCGATGTCGCCTTCGGCGACGACTCGGCCGTTGGCGACGATCGTCACCCGTTCGCAGAAGTCCTCGACAAGGTCGAGTTGATGGCTCGAGAAGACGACCGCGACGCCGGCGTCGGCTTGCTCGCGGAGGATGCCCCCGACGTTCTCGATCGAGATCGGGTCGAGGCCGCTGAACGGCTCGTCGAGCACGAGCAGCTCGGGCTCGTGCACGAGCGCCGCCGCGAGTTGCACGCGCTGTTGGTTGCCAAGGGAGAGCGCATCAACCTTGTCCTCGGCGCGCTCACCGAGGCCGAGCCGCGCCAGCAGCTTGTGGGCGTTCTCGAGGGCGCGTGTGTGCTCGACGCCGTACAGCTGAGCGAAGTAGGCGAGCTGCTCGGCGATCTTCATCCCCGGATACAGGCCGCGCTCCTCGGGCAGGTAACCGAAATGGCGGCGCGAGTCGCTGTCGACAGGCTTGCCCTTCCACGTCACCGTGCCGCTGTCGGGCTCGGAGATGCCGAGGATGCTGCGCAACGCCGTCGTCTTGCCCGAGCCGTTCGGGCCGAGAAAGCCGACGACTTCACCCGGAGCGACCCGCAGCGAGAGACCGTCGAGCGCGACCACCTCACCGAATCGCCTGGTCAAGCCCTCCGCGATCAACATTGCCGCGCACCCTAACGAAATGTTCACGTGTAACCGGAACACGGGCGGGTAGGTCAGACCACTCGTGGCGGAGATTGTCGAAACGACGCTGGCTGGACGCATGCTCGCCGCTGCCGATCGTGGCGGACGAGTGCGCTTCATCACGGGCGACCAGGTGGACGAAGTGCGATGGACCGAGTTGCTCGACGACGCGCGACGCGTCGCCGGTGCCCTCGCAGCACACGGCGTCGGACCGGGTGCCCATGTGGCCTTGCTCGGCACCACCAGTCGCACACTGACGACGACGCTCCAAGCCACCTGGCTGTCGGGGGCCACGGCGATGGTGCTGCCGTTGCCGATGCGCCTCGGATCGGTCGAGGAGTTCGTCACGCAGACCCGCGCGCGTATCCGCGCCGCCGATACCGATGTCATCGTTATCGACGACGACCTCGCCGCCTTTTACGAACCGGTCGCCGCCGACCCTCCCGTCGTGTTGATGCGCGACCTGTTCGCCGAGGCGGGCACGCGGCGACCCGACATGTTCGACGTCCCCGTCGTCGATCCCGAAAGCCTCGCCGTCCTGCAGTTCACGTCGGGTTCGACGTCGGATCCCAAGGGCGTGATGCTGCCGCACCGCACGGTGCTGGCGAACCTCGACGGCGCGGCAACCGCCGCGCAACTCACCGACGACGACGTCGCCGTCTCGTGGCTGCCGCTGTACCACGACATGGGCCTCATCGGGTTGTTCACCCTGCCGATGGTGCTGGGGATCGACCTCGTCCTCGCGTCGCCGCAGGACTTCATGGCGGCGCCGGCGCGCTGGGTCGAATGGATCTCGGCCTACGGCGGGACGTGCACCGCCGGGCCCAACTTCTCCTACGCGTTGGCGGCGCGGGCGCTGCGGCGTGCCAGCGGGCTCGACCTCTCGCGCTGGCGCCTGGCGCTCAACGGTGCCGAGCCGGTCAACCCAGCGACGGTCAACGAGTTCTGCGAGGCGGGCGCGCCGTTCGGCTTCGCACCCGGCGCCGCTTTCCCGGCCTTCGGGATGGCGGAGCTCGCCATCGCCGGCACGTTCCCGGTACCCGGTACGGGACTGCGGGTCGACACCGTCGACAGCCGCGTCGTCGAATCGGACCACTTCGCCGCCGTCGTGGACCCGTCCGCCGCGCAGGCGCGCAGCTTCGCGCTCCTCGGCCGTCCGATCCCGGGACTCGAAATCCGCATCACCGATCCCGAGACGGGGTCGGCCATGCGCGAGCGTGAGGTGGGCGAACTTGAAATCCGCGGCACCTCCGTCACTCCGGGTTACTACCAGCGCCCCGAAGAAACGGCGGCCACCTTCCGCGGCGAGTGGTTCCGCACCGGCGACCTCGGCTATCTCGTCGACGGTGAGCTGGCGCTGTGCGGCCGCATCAAGGATGTGATCATCGTCGGGGGCCGCAACGTGTTCCCCGAAGACGTCGAGCGCGCCGCCGAGCGGGTGGACGGTGTGCGCCCGGGCAACGTCATCGCCTTCAGCATCCAGAACGAGCGGGGCAAGGAACGCCTCGTCGTCGTCGCCGAGACGAAAGCCGACGACCACGAACCGATCCGCGCTCAAGTCGCCACCCGCGTGCGCGAGGCGGTCGGCCTGCCCACCGACGACGTCATCCTCGTCCTCCCCGGCAGCCTCCCCAAGACCAGCTCGGGCAAGCTGCAGCGCAGCCTGTGCCGCAGCCGCTACGAAAGCGACGACCTTCAGCCCGCTTAGGTCACGCATCCAAACTTGTGTTCTGTCGCACCCGTTTCGTGTGCGACAGAACACAAGTTGCGCGGGGTGCGCTAGCTGAGCGTTCCCTGGCACACGATCGAGCCGTCGGGTTCGATCATGCGGATGGACCGGATCGTGGCGACGGGCACGGGGCTGCGGGCGCCGAGGGTGCCGTGGCCGGCGTGCAGCGCGAGGTCGCCCACGGACGTGACGTGGCCGCTCTGGTCGATCACCTGCAGCGTGAGCGACGGGTAGCTCTCGTCCGAGCGCATGTCGACGTAGATCCACCCCGGGGTGCCGGCGTGCACCCACGCCTTGCCGACGTACGTGCCCTGTGCCCGCAAGGCAACCGTGTGCAGGTCACTGCTGGTCGACGGCGCGCTCAGCCGGCCCAGGCCGAGGCCGACCACGAGCAGTGCGGCGGCGGCCGCCAGCAGACGCAGCGCGACGCGGCGACCGCGACGCGGCGCGCTGGCCCCTTGGACCCGGGAGAGAACCTTCGCCTCGAAGCCGACCGGCGGCTCGGCGAGCGGCGCCAACCCGAGGACGGCATCGGCCACCTCGACGAAGGCGTCGGCTTCGGCCCGGCACTCGGCGCACGTCTGCACGTGGGCTTCGACCGCGCTGCGATCGCGCCCGTCGAGGGCGCCGGCGGCGTACTCGGGCAACAGGTTGCGCGCGAGGGCGCAGTCAAGACTCATGGTGTTCCTCGTTGGGAGCCAGGGAAGCGAGTTGGTCGCGCAGGCGGATCATCGCCTGGCGGATGCGGGTCTTGGCCGTGCCGAGCGGAATCGACTCGGCCTCGGCGACTTCAGCGGCGGTGCGACCGCCGACGACGGCGAGCAGCACGGCGCGCCTTTGTGCCTCGGGCAGCGACGCCACCGCGGCGCGCACCTGCGCCGTGTCGCTCGCCTCCAGCGCCGGCACGTCGGCGAGGCCGATGGTCGACGGGGGCAACACGGCGGCGAGGGCGTCGGGGTCCGATGGCGTCGCCCGCCGCATCCGCAGCGCGTCGATGGCGGCGTTGCGCGTGATGGTCAGCAACCACGTCGCCACGGACGCGCGGCGGGCGTCGAACACCGCCGCGGCCTTCCAGGCGCGCACGAACGCTTCCTGGGCGATGTCGTCGGCCAGCGTGGCGTCGTTGGTCACGGCGTAGGCGAGGCCGTACACGCGGCGCTGAAACCGACGCACGAACGCGACGGCGGCATCGGCATCGCCGGCGGCCATGCCGGCGAGCAACGCGTCGTCAGTCGCAGCCCACACGTCTATGTACGAACCGAGGGCCCGCCGGGATTGCTTCGGGTGCTACCCCGCCTTGAGTTCGGCGACGACCTGCGCCCACACGTCGCGATCGCCGCCGTAGGGGGCGTAGAACGAGAGGCGGTCGAGGATGTCGCCGTAGCGCGCCAGCAGGCCTGACGCGACCTTGTCGGGCGAGGCGACGACGGCGAAGGCATCAAGGATGTCGTCGTTGATGACCGTGCCCATCTCTTCCCACTTGCCCTCCTTCGACATGGCGTTGAGCTTCGGGTGCACGTCGTCCCACCCGTGGAGTTCGAGCACGCCCTTGTAGGCCGGCGTCGACCCGTAGAACGCGATCTGGCGCCGCACACCCACCGCCGCCTTCTCCATCTCCTCGTCGTTTGCGCCGGTAACGACGAACGCCGGGATCGACAGCTCGAACTGCGAGCGTTCGCGGTTGCCCGCCTTGAAGCCGCGCTCGAGCGCCGGCAGCGTGACCTCTCGGATGTAGCGCTCGGTGGTGAAGCCGTGCACGAGCATGCCGTCGCACGTCTCGCCGCACACTTCGGTCATCTTCTCGCCGACGGCGGCGAGGAACACCTTGGGCGGACCGTAGGGGTTCGGGCCGGGGGAGAAGAACGGCGTCATCAGCGCGTGGGTGTAGAACTCGCCGCGGAAGTCGAGCTTCGTGCCGTTGTTCCAGCAATCCCAGATGGCGCGCATCGCGAGCACGAACTCGCGCATCCGGGGCGCAGGGTGCGACCACGGCATCGAGAAGCGCTTCTCGATGTGGGGCTTGATCTGGCTGCCGAGGCCGAGCAGGAAGCGGCCCTTGGATGCCAGCTGCAAGTCGTTCGCCGTCATGGCGGTGATCATCGGATTGCGGGCGAAGGCCACGGCGATGCCGGTACCAAGCTCGATGGTGTCGGTCGCCTCGGCCGCGAGCAGCAGCGGGAAAAACGGGTCATGGGATGTTTCCGCGCTCCAGATGCCGCTGTAGCCCTGGTCTTCCTGCAGTTTGGCGAGCGCGCCAACGCCTTCGGTCGATCCGCCGAACCCGAGTCCTCCGTCAACTTTCATGCCGCGCACACTAAAGGCAAATCATCCGACGTGGCGGCTCCCCGCCATGGGAAACTGCGCGCATGGCTGATGACGAGGTGCCCGCCCGTCCGCGGCGTGAGCGGCCTCTCCGCGCTCCCGGCCGCGAGGAACCGGCGAACGAACCGGCCGCACCACCGGCGCCGCCGGAACCGCCGACGGTGACGACGCCGCCGGTAGGCCCTCCCGTCGTGGAATTCGTGTCGCCCCAGGCGGAACCCGAGCGCGACGACCACGTTGTGGTCACCTTCGACGGGCCCACGACGCAGCGACGCTGGACGGTCGCGCTGCGGCTGATCCTCGCCATACCGCACTTCTTCTGGCTCGAACTCGTCACTATCGCCGCCGGCGCCGTCGGCGTCATTGCGTGGTTCGCCGCGCTCTTCACCGCGCGCGTTCCCGAGGGAATGGCGAACTTCCTCTCCGACGTCGTCCAGTACCAGGCGCGGGTCTACGCGTACTCGTACATGCTGTTGACCGACCAGTATCCGCCGTTCGCGCTGGCGAACTCCGACTACGCGGTCAGCGTCGCGACGCATCCGGGCCAGCTCAATCGAGCGGCGGTGTTCTTCCGCCCGATTCTGTTGGTTCCGGCGGGAATCATGACGTTCCTCGTCGGTGTCGGGATGCAGATCGCCATGATCGTGGGATGGATCATCACCCTGATCCTCGGACGCCTCCCGACGCCGTTGTGGGAAGCGAACGCCGCCGTCCTGCGTTACGCGACCCGCTTCCAGGCGTTCGCGTTCATGCTCACCGCCGAGCAGCCCAAGGCGTTGTGGGGCGACCCGCCGGCGCCTGCTGCGGCGGCAGCCGCATTGGGCGAACCAGACCTGCCCGAGAGACCGCGCATCACGCGGCTGGTTTTGTCGAAGGCGGCGCGCCGGTTGCTCGTGACGTTCATCGTGCTCACGATCGTCGTCTATGGCGGCCTTATCGTCGTCGGCGGCGTGACCGGGGTGAAGACGGCGCGGGCGTACCAGAAGCTCGACGACAGCCACCACACGCTGGGGGTCGCCGTCAACCAGTTCGGCGCCGACGCGCAGCAGTGCGCCATCAGCGGCGGCCTGACGTGCCTGCACGACGCCAACAATCGACTCGCCAACGCGTTCGACGGCTTTGCCACCGAAGTGGGGAACATCAGCTTCCCCGCGCAGCTCGACGCGTCGCCGCTGATCGCGGACGCGCACGACTGTTCCTCCGCGCTGCGGCGCATGGCGGTGGCCTCAACCCAGGCCGACTACGGCGCGGCGGCTGCCGATTACCAATCGGCGCTCAACCGCTTCAACCAGGACTACTCCGACTTCGCCTACAACGCCGACAACACCAACTGACTACGTCAGCAGCGCGGTCAACGCCACCGCCTGGGCGTTGAAGAAGAAGTGGGCCCACGTGCCCGGGCCGAGGCGTCCGGTCAGGTGACGGAGCAGGCCGAGCACAAGACCACCGCCCGCGATCGACGCGGCGTAGATGAACGTGATGCGGCCCTGCCAATTGATCATGTGGGCGGCGCCGAATAGCAGCGCCGTCGCCACGAGCCCCGGGGCGGTGCCGAAGCGCTGCACCAGGCGCGGCTGCATCAGACCGCGGAAGAACAGTTCTTCGATGAGCGGCGCGCCGACGCACACGATCAACACGAGGACGATCCAGTCGAGCGGCCCGCGCGCCACCCGATTGAAGATGTCCTTCTCGGGCGCGGTCGGGTGCCGGAAGGGAATCGGAATCGGGGCCACGACGATGCCGCCGACGAGTCGTCCGGCGAAGGCGCCGGCGAGTCCGAGGCCAACGTCGATCTTGCGGAAGCGCCAGTCGAAGTCGCGCCGCAGTGAACCGGTGCCGCGCCGGCGGCTCACCACCACGCACGCGCCGATGAGGCCCGACCACAGCCCGAGCTGGCTCACGATCACGTGCAGCAGGCGGTACTTGTCGTGCTTGTCGACCGTGTGGAACAACACGTCGACGAGGATCGCGAGCCCAACGCCGATGCCGTAACCCAACACGGCGGTGATGACGCCCGGCTTGACGGGGGCGACGTCGACTTCGGCGATTCCGGCGTTGGCCGGTTCGACGTCGTCCCACAGCACCTCGGCGTCGGCGGCGTACCCCGTCCAGCGCGCTCCGTCCCAGAAGCGGTAGCGGTGGCGGCCGAACGGATCGGCGTACCATCCCTTCGCCGGTGTCGTCTCCACGCGCTAGGAGTTCTGGTCCCGCAGGAACTCTTCGATCGCGCTGAGTCCTTCTTCGAGCGCGGCGGGGTCGGTGGCGATCGGGGTCGGGCCGACGGAGTCGTCGTCCGCGTCGACCTGCTGCTCGAGCTGCGCCACCAGCGCTCGGTGCTCGGCCGATTCCGCTACGAGCGAGTCGATACGCAACTTCGCCGCCGCGGCTTCGGAATGCAGGTCCGCCGACTGCAGGGTGAGGCCGGCGACACTCGCGAGACCGTCGATCAACGCCGCGGCGGCCGCGGGATACGCAGAGGCGGCGAGGTAGTGCGGCACCCGGGCCCACACGCCGAGCGCCGGCATGCCGACGGCCTGGCAGCTCGCTTCGATCGCGGCGTGGATGCCGCAGGGCACTTCGATCGCGCCCTTCACGTAGCCGATCTGCTCGGCCAGGGCGCGGGTCGCGGCGGTGGAGGCCAGCCGGGTCGGGCGGGTGTGGGGGACGGGCGCGGGGAACGAACCGAGGCCGACGACCATGCGCGCTTCGTAGCCCTGGGCGAGCGCGACCACCTCGGCGCAGAAGGCGCGCCACGCGGCGTCGGGTTCGGGGCCGTGAATGACGACGACGTCGTTGCCGCCGCGGTCGACGCCGTAGCGCACTTCGATCGTGGGCCACTCCACCGACTGGATCACGCCGTCGGAGAGCTGCATCGTCGGCCGGCGAGCGCGATAGTCGATCAGCGCGTCGGCGTCGAAGGACCCGATGCGGTGCGTGTCCATCTGCTCGAGCAGCGAGTCACGCGCCATCGCCGTGCCCGAGCCGGCGTCGACCCATCCGTCGAGCGCCAGCACGAAGACGGGCCGCTCGAGTTCGACGTGCTCCTCGGGGACATACAACGGCATGCGCTACAGATTCCTCGCCGCGTTCTTGGCCTGCTCGCCGAGGAAGACAACCTGCTGGCCGAAGCCTTCGAACGCCGCGCCGTCGTTGCCCATGGCGCCGTGGGCGTAGCGGGCGAAGACGCCCTCGAGGATGCAGGCGAGCTTCCAGTAACCGAACGAGACGTAGAAGTCGAGCTCGGCGACGTCACGGCCGGTCTTGTCGGCATACCGCTGCTTGAGCTCAGCGCGCGACGGAAAGCCGTCGACCGCGGTGGCGCTGACCGCTGGCAGCGCCGAGTCACGGTCGCTCTTCTCGTTCCAATAGACCATGAGCAGGCCCATGTCGGCGAGGGGGTCGCCGAGGGTGCACAGCTCCCAGTCGAGGACGGCGGCGACCGATCCGTCCGCCGCGATCATGCAGTTGTCGAGGCGGTAGTCGCCGTGCACAATCGCCGCTGGACCCTGCTCGGGAATGCGGGCGGCGAGGAAGTCGTGCATCTCGTCGATGACGGGCACGGTGCGCTCGTTCTGCGCCGCCGACGCCGTGAACTGCGAGTGCCAGCGCTTGAGTTGGCGCTCGATGTAGCCGTCGTGGCGCGCCAGGTCGTCGAGGCCGACCTCCTTGAGGTCGACGGCGTGGATGGCGACGAGCGTGTCGATGATGTCCTCGCCCATGTGGCGGCGCTGCTCTTCGGTGAACAGCTTCTCGGCCGTTGCGGCGTCGCGCACGATCGTGCCCTCGACGAACTCCATGACGTAGAACGGCGCACCGTTCACCGCCTCGTCGGTGCACAAGCCGACGGCGACGGGGACCGGGACGTTCGTCGGACCGAGGGCGGCGATCAGGCGGTGCTCCCGACCCATGTCGTGGGCCGACGCGAGCACGTGGCTCGTCGGCGGGCGGCGCAGCACCCACTTGCGTCCGTTGGCATCGGTGACCGAGAACGTGAGGTTGGAGCGGCCGCCGGCGACGAGCTCGAACGTCAACGGCGCCACGGCCTCGGGGACGTGCTGGGCGAACCAACCGGTCACCCCGGCGACGTTGATGCCCGTGGGATCTGCCATAGGCCGAAACTACCTGCTCGTGGATTACGTGAGTCGTTTTGAGCGTTAGCGTCTCTATCGTGATTGACGCCACTGACGACACATTCGAACGCGACGTCCTCGAGCGTTCGACCGAGGTTCCGGTCATCGTCGACCTGTGGGCCGAATGGTGCGGACCGTGCAAAACGCTGGGTCCGATCATCGAGAAGGTCGTGGCCGAAACCGACGGGCGCGTCGAACTCGTGAAGGTCGACGTCGACGCCAACCCGCGGGTGAGCGCCACGTTCCGCGTCCAGTCGATCCCCGCGGTCTACGCGCTCAAGGATCGCCGCGTCGTGGACAACTTCATCGGCGCCATTCCCGAGGCGCAGGTGCGCGCCTTCGTGGAGAACCTGGCCCCGCCGCCGTCCGAAGTCGACCTGCTGGTGGAGAGAGGCGACGAAGCCTCCTTGCGCGCCGCGTTGGCGATGGAGCCCGGCCACGTCGACGGTGTCCTGTCGCTGGCGAACCTGCTCGTGGATCGCGGCGACAACGAAGAGGCGCTGGCGTTGCTGGCGCGCATCCCGGAGAGCGCCGAGACGCGCCACGTCGCTGCCCGCGCCCGCGCCGGTTCGGTGGTCACCAGCGACAACAGCGACGAGAACGACGCGAAGCTCGAGGCGTTGCTGCCGCGCGTGAAGAGCGACGAGGACGCCCGCCAGCAATTCGTCGACATCCTCGAGTTGATGGGTGCGGACGACCCGCGCACGGCCGCGTGGCGCAAGAAGCTGACGTCGGCCCTGTTCTAAGGGCGGTCCTCGGGCAGCTCGACATCTGGTGGTGGGGGTCGGTCACCCACCGGATGGCGGGCCTCACCGGCGACGAGTTCCTCTGGCGCCCGACGCCCGACGCTTTCTGCCTGCGGCGCGAGGCCGACGGCCTCTTCTACGAGTGGCCACCCGGCAGCCGCGGCGAGACGACGCCGCCCGTCACCACCATCGCGTGGCGACTCGCTCACATCGCCCAGGGTTGCTTCATGGCGCGCTGGCACACGTACTTCGGCGCCGGGATGCTGGAGGACTGGACGACCGAGCCGTTCCCGTCGTCCGCCACCGGAGCGCTCGCCTACTTCGAGGAGTGGAAGACGAAGTGGTGCGACGCGCTGCGCACCGCCGGCGAAGACAAGTTGTGGGAACCGCTCACCGGCATCGAGGGCGACATCCCCTACATGCAGCTGGGCGTCGGCGATCCCTTCATCGGCATCGTCCTCCACGTCAACCGCGAAGTGATGCACCACGGCGCCGAGATCTGCCTCTTGCGCGACCTCTACCGCGCCGCCAACGACGCCGGGTTTCCGCGAACGACCTAGGCCGCGCGCAAGAAGCTCGTGGTTGTTTGGAGGGTTTTGGCCGCGGGGCCGTGGACGGTGACGGTGCCGGTGGTGGGGGTCCAGGCGATGTTCCATCCGCCTTCGTGCACGGGGTGGTGGTGGCAGGAGCACAGACGCCGTTGATGAGGTCTTCGTACTGGATGGTGACACCGACCGCGGCCACGTTGCGCCCGCCGTGGACGGGGGTTCTCCTCGGTGGCCGGTTGATCGCCAGTCCGGTTTCCGGACTCATCATGTCGTCGGGTGTGTCGATCACGATCCGGCCCAAGGCGTCGCCGAACCCGCGGGACCGCACGATGCCGTAGTGGTCGTCGAGGTTGCTCGGCTTCTTGTCTTGGTCGTAAAGGCGGCGTATTTGAACTGACTCTTGTGGGTCGGGACCGCGGCTTCTACCGTCGGTCTCGCCGCTTCCCCCTTGGCGTAGTTGTCGCGCGCAGGGGGAACCCGTGAACGAACTTCCTCGGCCGTTGCCGCCGCCGTCGTGGCGCGACCGCATCGGCGAGTTGCAGAGCATCCCGGTGGTGGCGGTGGTCGCCGTCGTCGTTGCCGCGCTCGCAGTCGGTGGCACGCTGGTGTTCGCGCGCGGTGGTGTCGGTGCGACGGGCGCGCCGAAAGTCGAGCTGTCGCTGCCGCGAGCCGACGCCCCGTCGAGCACCGACGCGTCCCCCACCACCACATCGGGCGAACTGCATGTGCATGCGGCCGGCGCCGTCGCGCAGCCCGGTGTGGTCACCGTGCCGGGCGGGTCGCGCGTGACCGATGTGGTCGCCGCCGCGGGCGGGCCCGCCGCTGACGCCGACCTCGACCAGATCAACCTCGCCGCGCCCGTGACCGACGGCGAACGCATCTACGTCCCGCACAAGGGCGAGGTCGTCGCGGCGCTGGCGAACGGCGGAGGCGCCGGCGGCGCGGCGGCCGACGCCATCGTCAACCTGAACGACGCCGACGAGACCGCACTCGAGACCCTGCCCGGTGTCGGACCGGCAACGGCCAGGGCGATCCTCGACTACCGCACCCAGCACGGCAAGTTCCGCTCCGTCGACGACCTGCTCAACGTGCGCGGCATCGGTCCGTCGAAACTGAGCCAGATCAAGCCGCACGCCCGTGTCTGATCGGCAGGTCGTTGTCCTAGCGATCGCGGTCGCCGCCGGAGCTGTGACCGCACGGTCCATGCCGTTGCTGCTCGTAGGCGTTGCCACGCTCGGGGCGTGGGCGGCGCGCCGGCCGTGGCTGCTCATCGCGTTCACCGCGCTGCTCGCCAGCGCCCTTGGTGCCCGCGCCCTCGATGGTTTGCGGCCGCCGCCGGCGACAGCGCTGCCCGCCACGTGGGCCACGCTGCTGACCGATCCGGCAACGGTGACAGGCGGGGCCGTGGGCGTCGAGCTACGGGTCGGTCATCGTCACGTCACCGCGTACGCGCGCGGCGCGGCCGCCTCGACGCTCGCGCCGCGCCTGGCGGGCGAGCGCGTGCGCGTCGACGGCGCGCTGGCACCGCTGTCACCGGTGCAGCGCGCCCGACTCCTGCCGCGTCACATCGCCGCGCAACTGACCATCAATCGCGTGACGGGCGTGCGCGCCGCCAATGTCGTCGGCCGCGCCGCCAACGCCTTCCGCCGCGTCGTTTTCCGCGGCGCCGAGGCCCTGCCCGAGGGCTTGCGGCCGCTCTTCGGCGGCATGGTCCTCGGCGACGACCGCGGTCAGAGCGTCGAGCTGGCCGACGCCTTCCGCGCGTCGGGCCTTACCCACCTCCTCGTGGTTTCTGGCGAGAACGTCGCGTTCGCCCTCCTCGTCGCCGCGCCGCTCGTCCGTCGCGGCCGCTTGTGGTGGCGCTTCGCTGCGACCATCGCCGTGCTGTTCGCCTTCGGCACGCTGACGCGGTGGGAGCCGTCGGTGCTGCGGGCCGAGGCGATGGCGGCGGTCGCAGCAGCCGGCGCTTTTGCCGGCCGGCCAATGGCGGCGACGCGCCTGCTGGCGCTGTCGGTAACGGGCTGCGTCCTCGTCGACCCGCTGCTGGTGCACAGCGTCGGGTTCCGGCTGTCGGTGGCGGCGTGCACCGGGCTCGTCGTGCTCACGCCACCGCTGCGACGCCGCCGCGTTCCGCTGCTGCTAGCGGCGTCGATTGGCGCGCAGCTCGGTGCCGCGGTCGTGCTCGTGCCGACGTTCGGCACCGTGCCGCTGGTGTCGCTGCCGGCCAACGTGCTGGCGGTGCCCGTCGCTGGTCCGTTGATGATGTGGGGCATGACGGCGGGCACCCTCGCCGGCCTCGTCACGCCGCTCGCCCCGCTGCTGCACGCGCCCACCCACCTCGCGTTGGCGTGGGAAGCGGCGGTGGCCGAGCACGCCGCCGCCCTGCCCGTCGCCCCGGTGGCGGGCGTCGCGTCGCTCGTCGTCGGCCTGGCGGTGCTAGCGACGATGGTCGACCGGCGGCTTGTAGTCGTGGCCTCGGCCGCCGTGCTGACCGTGGTTGGTCTGGCGTTGCGGGGGCCGGCGCCGGCGGCCGCGGCAACGATCGCCCCCGACGTGAGCCTATGGGTCGTGCGCGGGCGCGCCGTGGTGGTCATCGGTGCCCGCGTGCCGCCGAGCGTGCTCGACGACCTGCGCGCCCGGCGCGTCCATCGCATCGACGTGCTGATCGAGACAAGGCCCGGTGGTGCGGCTGCGGAGGCCGCCGAAGCCGTCATTCATGCGTTTCGCCCGCGGGTCGTGCTGGCTCCCGAGCACCATCAGATCGCAGGTGCCTACACCGCGCGTCTCGGGGCGGAGGTCGACGTGGGCGACGCCGCGGTTCGGGTGGTCGACGCCGGCCCGCCGCTGCGCGTGCGCGTCACACCCGCCCAGTCTCCTCGGGTCGGCTCGCTACGCTCGCTTTCCCATGGCCGTGATCCTCCGCCTCGGTGACCGGGCAGTCGACGTAACCCACCGCAGCCTCGTGATGGGCATCCTCAACCGGACACCCGACTCCTTCTACGACCGCGGCGAGTTCTGGAACTTCGACGCCTTTCTGCGCCTCGCCGACGCGCACGTCGCCGCCGGCGCCGACATCCTCGACGTTGGCGGCGTCAAGGCGGGTCCCGGGCCCGAGGTGACCGAGCAGGAGGAGCTCGACCGCGTGCTCCCCGCCATCGACGCACTCGTGCGGCGCTTCGACACGCCGATCTCGGTCGACACGTGGCGCGCGTCGGTAGCCAAGGGCGCCTACGAACTCGGAGCCGTCATCGGCAACGACATCAGTGGCTTCGGCGACCCCGAGTACCTGCCGGTCGCCGCCGCGGCCGGAGCCACCGTGATCGCCACCCACATCCGGCTCAAGCCGCGGGTTGCCGACCCCGAACCCGAGTACGCCGACGTCGTGCGTGACGTCGGTGCGTTCCTCGTCGAGCGCGCCAAGCGGGCTGTCGCCGCCGGTGTTGCCGCCGACCGGATCGTCCTCGACGCCGGGCTCGACCTGGGCAAGACGTGGCAGCAGTCGCTCCAGCTGCTGCGCCACTCGGCCGATCTCGCCAGCCTCGGCTATCCACTGCTGCTGTCGGCGTCGAACAAGACGTTTCTCGGCAAGCTGCTCGACCTCGAAGTCGGCGACCGGCGCGAGGCGTCCCACGCCGCGACCGCACTCGGCATCATCGGTGGGTGCCGCATCGTGCGCGTCCACGACGTGGCCGGTTCGCGCCGCATCTGTGACTTCCTCGCCGCCGTCCACGCGGCCGGCACCGCCGCATGATCGCACCCGTCTATCTGGTCAAGGGCGACGATCCGATCCTCGTGGCGCAGGCCATCAGCGCCACGCTCGAAGAGGTCGTCGGCGACGACGACGCCTCCCTCATCGTCGAGGACCTGTCCGCGGCGGACGACGCGCCCGCGAGTGCCGCGGAGTCCGCTGGCACCCCGAACTTCCTGGCGCCGCGCCGCGTGCTCGTGATCCGAGAGATCGGCCGCTTCACCCAAAACGCGGTCGCGCCACTCGTCGAATACCTGGCGGCCCCTATGGACGGATCGGTCATCGTGCTCGGGGCCGGTGGCGGCACTACGCCGGCACCGCTCGTCAAAGCGGTGCAGAAGGTCGGGCAGGTCGTCGACGCCGCTACACCGCGGGGCAAGGCGCGCACTTCCTGGGTGCTCGACCGGTTGCACGACGCGCCGGTCAAGATCGACGCCGCGGCGGCGCGCCTGATCGAGGGGCATCTGGGCGAAGACATCGCGCGCCTCGACCCGCTCATCACGATCCTGACCGCCGCCTACGGACCCGGCGCCAAGGTCGGTCCAGCGGAAGTCGAGCCGTATCTGGGCGAAGCGGGCAGCGCCGCGCCCTGGGACCTCACCGATGCCATTGACAAGGGCGACCCGGCGGCCGCCATCGAGGCCCTTCGTCGCCTGCTCGGGGGTTCGAACCGGTACCCGCTCGGGGTCATGTCGTCGTTGCACACCCACGTCGCCCGCATGGCGCGTCTCGACGGCGCCGGCGTCGCCAGCGAAGCCGACGCGGCCGCCCTGCTCGGCATCGCCGCCTACCCAGCGCGCAAAGCGCTCACCCAGTCCCGGCGCCTCGGCAGCGATGCACTGCTGCGCATGCTCACGCTCGTGTCCGACGCCGACGTCGACCTGCGGGGGCGTTCGGCCTGGGCGCCGGAGCTCGTACTCGAGGTTCTCGTGGCCCGTCTGGCGCGGGCGGGCCGGACGTCGGGTCGCTCGTCCCGCCGCGCTGGGTAAGTTCCAACGATGCCGTCCCACGTCTTGGCTCCCTCGTTCCCGATCGCGCGCCACACCTTGGGCAACGGCCTGCGCGTCGTCGTCGCCCCCGACCGCAGTTCGCCGGTAGTGGCCGTCGCCGTGCATTACGACGTGGGGTACCGCTCCGAGCCCGAGGGCCGCACCGGCTTCGCTCATCTCTTCGAGCACCTGATGTTCGAAGGCTCCGAGAGCCTGCCGAAGTTAGAACACGCCCGTCTCATCCAGGGCAACGGCGGCCAGTTCAACGGCAGCACGACGCCGGACTTCACGAACTATTTCGAGGTCCTGCCCTCGGGCGCGCTGGACTTGGCGCTGTTCCTCGAGTCCGACCGGATGCGCAGCCCGGTGATCACCGAGCACACCATCGCCAACCAGATCGACGTGGTGAAAGAGGAAATCCGGCTCAACATCATGAACCGTCCCTACGGCGGCATGCAGATGATCCACCTGCCCGAAATCGCCTTCACCACGTTCAACAACGCCCACAACGGTTACGGCAGCTTCGTCGACCTCGAATCGGCGACCGTCGCCGACGCCAAGGACTTCTGGAAGCGCTACTACGCCCCGGGTAACGCGCTGCTGACGATTGCGGGCGACGTCGACCCCGACGACGTGTTCAAGCTGGCCGAGAAGTACTTCGGCGACGCGCCCAAGCGTGCGGTGCCGAAGGCGCGCAGCTTCTCCGAACCCGTGCCGCAGAGCGAACGGCGCCGCACGCACCACGACCCGATGTCGCCGACGCCGGCGCTCGTCGTGGGGTATCGCACGCCGAATCCGATCACGCAACTCGACGAGTACGCCGCCTACTTCCTGCTGGTGCAGCTGTTGACCGAAAGCGATTCGTCCCGGCTGCACAAGCGGTTGGTGAAGACGGGGCTCGTCAGCGCGATGGCCGGCTTGATCGGTCCCTTCGACAACTGGCTCGAGATGCGCGACCCGGTGTTGTTCAACGTGATCGCCATCTATCCACCCGGCGGCGACGCCGACGTGTTGCTCGACGTGATCGAGTCGACCGTCGCCGAAGTCCGCGACAACCTCAGCGAGGACGAACTCGTGCGAGCGCACACCATGGCCACGGCGCGCTACCTCCGGGCCACCGACGGTGTGCTCAGCCGTGCGCTCACGATCGCGCCGCTCGAACAACAACGCGGTCGCGCCGAACTCATCAACGAACTCCCGTTCGCGCTGGCGAAGGTCACCGTCGACGACGTGAAGGCGGTCGCCGGCAGATGGTTCGGCGCCGACCGGCGGGCCGTCCTCGATTGGCAGCCGGGAGGCGAACGATGACGGCGCGACCGATCCCCGAAGTCCGTGAGACGAAACCGGGCAAGCTCCCCCCGGTCGTCGACGAGACCCTGGACAATGGGCTTCGCATTCTGGCGGCGCGCAAGCCGGGCATTCCGATGGTCCAGGTGCGTCTGCGCTTCGGCGTGACCAAAACCCGCGACTGGGGCAGCGGGGTGCTCGAGGACATCGTGTCCACCACGATCCTCACCGGCACGAAGTCGCGCTCGCAGACCGACATCGCCGACGAGATGCAGCACATCGGGGGTGACGTCCACAGCCTCGTCGACGCCGACAACCTGTTCATCTCGGCGACGTGCCTCGCCGACGAGCTCGACCGCTACCTCGCGCTGCTCAACGACATCGTCCGCCACGCCACCTACCCCGAAGAGGAAGTTGTTCTCGCAAAGGCGCAGACGGAGCAGGGCATCGCCATCATGCACAGCCAGCCGGCGGCGCGGGCGCAATTCGCCATCGCCGAGCGCGTCTTTCCCAACCATCCCTACGGCCGCCCGATGCCGCAGCCGCACGAGGTCGAGCCGATCACGCGAGCCAACGCCCGCGCCTATCACCGCTCTGTCGTGCGTCCAGGCGGCGCCCTCCTGACGTTGGTCGGCGACGTGCCGCCGGCCAAGATGGTCAAGGCGGCGGAGCGGGCGCTGGCCGACTGGACCGGCAGTCGCAAGCCCCCAAAGGTCCCGGCGCCGAAGCCGGTCGTGCCCGGACCAGTCCGGCTCGTACACCAGGCCGGGGCGGTGCAGACGAACATCCGCATCGGGGGTCTCGGTGTCAGCCGTTCGCATCCCGATTTTCCCGCTCTCACGCTGGCGCTGACCATCCTCGGCGGCGGGTTCACGTCCCGGCTCAACCACAATCTGCGCGAAGACAAGGGCTACACGTACGGTGCGTCGGCGGGCATCACGCACAATGTCGGCGCCTCGGTCGTCAACGTCGGCGTCGACGTGCAGACGTCGGTGACGGCTCCGGCGCTGGTCGAGACGCTGTACGAACTCGGCCGCATGGCGACGACCGTCGTCACCGACGAGGAACTCGGGGCGGCGAAACGCTTCCTCGTCGGCCAGCTGGCGATGTCGGCCGAGACCCAGGCCGGACTCGCCAGCTACGTCACCGCGCTGGCCATCGCGGGTCTCGACGTGTCGTATCTGCGCGAATTGCCGGTGCGGGCGCACAAGGTGACCGCTGAGGAGGTTGCGGCGGCCGCCGCCAAGTACCTTGCCCCGGCGATGCTCGCTCCTGTCCTGGTCGGCGACGCTGACATCATCGGCGAAACGGTCGGCCGGGTCGCACCCGTCGAGGTAAGCGACTGATCCACGTCGTCCACGTCCAGCGCCGTCCGTTCGCGGGGCTGAACTTCAGCGTCGAGCGGTTCTTCGCGGCGTTACGCCGCGACATGCCCGAGGACGTGGAGGTCCGCGTGCACGTCGTGCCGTTCCGCTCGCGCGGCGTGATCCGCCGTGGCGTCGACATGGTGACGACCGCCCTGCAGCGCGGTGATGTGGTCCACGTCGCCGGCGACGTGCACTTCCTGGTGTTCGGGCTGCGCCGGCACCGCAGCGTCCTCACGGTCCTCGACTGCGGCGACACCACCGGCCGGGGGGTGCGCACCGCCGTGTTTCGGTGGTTGTGGTTCCGTGGACCGGCGCGACGGGCGGCGCGGGTCGTGGCGATTTCGGACTTCACCGCCGACGAGTTGGTCCGCATTACCGGCCTGCCCCGCGACCGCATCGACGTCATCGCGGTGCCCATCGACGACTCCTTCGCGCCGAAACCGCCGCCGGCGAACACCCGTCCCATCGTGTTGTGCTTCGGCCAGACGCCGAACAAGAACGCCGAGCGCGTGATCGAAGCGGTGCGCGGGCTCGACGTCGAGTTGCGCATCATCGGCGGGCTACCGGACACCACCGCGGCGTTCTTGAGGGCCAGCGGTGTCCGGTTCAGCAACGGCGTCGGCCTGTCGGACTGCGACCTGGTGGACTGGTATGCCGCGGCCGACGTCGTCGTGTTCCCGTCGCTGTACGAAGGCTTTGGCATGCCCATCGTCGAGGCGCAGGCCATCGGGCGGCCGGTCGTCACCAGCGATCGGGCGCCGATGAACGAGGTGGCGGGGGGTGCGGCCTGTCTGGTCGATCCCGAAGACGTCGTGTCGATCCGCGCCGGGATCGAACGGGTCCTAGCGGACACGGAGTACGCGGCGTCGTTAGTGGCCGCCGGCTACCGGAATCGCGAGCGGTTCCGGCCGCGCGACGCCGCGGCGAAGTACGCCCAGGTGTATCGCGAAGTCGTGGGGGAGCGGCTCTAGGAAGCCGAAGAGGCGTTGACGCGCTTCATGAGGCGCGACTTGCGACGGGCGGCGGCGTTCTTGTGGATGACGCCCTTGGTCGCAGCCTTGTCGAGCTTCTTGATGGCCAGCTTGAGCGCGTCGGGACCGGTTTCGGTGCCGGCGGCGGTAACCGCAGCCTTGGTGCGCGTCTTCAACTCGGAGCGCACGGCCTTGTTGGCGACGCGTGCCTTCTCGTTCGTGAGGATGCGCTTCTTTTGGCTCTTGATGTTTGCCACGGGTTTCCTAGCTGCCTAGCTGTTCAAGGACGTTCCAAGCTAGCAGGCTTGCTCTCCTACTATCCACCTGTGGTCCGTGTAGCCCTTGCCCCGCTCCCGGCGCGCCCGTGGGCGCCCGCCGCCGTCGCCGCTGCCGGCGCGCAGCTGGTGGAGGACCCGGCCGACGCTGACGTGCTCATTTTCCTGGCCCCGGACGACACAGAGGGCCTAGCCCGGGCGCTGAAGGAGTCGCCGCAGGCGTCGTGGGTGCAGCTGCCGTGGGCGGGCATCGAAGCCTTCGTCGCCGCCGGCGTCCTCGACCCTGCCCGCACGTGGACGTGCGGCAAGGGCGTGTACGCCGAACCCGTCGCCGAGCACGCCTTGGCCCTCGCCCTCGCCGGGCTGCGGGAACTGCCCCGGCGCATCCGGGCGACCACGTGGGAAGCCCAAGGCGGAGTGTCGCTCTACGACGGCAAGGCGACGATCCTCGGTGGCGGTGGGATCACCGAGTGTCTCGTCGACCTCCTGACGCCGATGCGGACCGAGATCACGGTCGTGCGCCGCGACACTCGCGCGGTCATGCCGGGGGTCGCGCACGTCGTCGCTCCCGACGCGCTGCACGAGGCGCTGCGCGCCGCCGACGCCGTCTTCCTTGCCCTTGCCCTCACGCCTGAGACGCGCGGTGTCATCGACGCTGCGGCCTTGCGGGCCATGCAGCCCCACGCGTGGTTGGTCAACGTGGCGCGGGGCGCGCACGTCGTCACCGACGATCTCGTTTTGGCGCTGCGTGACGGATGGATTGGGGGTGCGGGCCTCGACGTCACCGATCCCGAGCCGCTGCCCGACGGCCATCCGCTGTGGGACCTACCCAACTGCATCATCACGCCCCACACCGCAAATTCGCTCGCGATGGGTTTGCCGTTGTTGGCTAGGCGGGTGACGGAAAACCTGAGGCGATTCGCGGCCGGTGAGCCGCTGGTCGGCTTGGTGGATCTCGATGCCGGCTACTGACGACCTCGACCGCATCCGCGCGGTCGCCATCGTCGCCCACGTCGACCACGGAAAGTCGACCCTCGCCGATCGCCTGCTCGAGATCTGTGGCGCCGTCGACCCGCGCAACATGAAGGCGCAGTATCTCGACTCGATGGACATCGAGCGCGAGCGTGGCATCACCATCAAGGCGCAGAACGTGCGCCTGCAGTACAAGGCCCACGACATTTTCCTGATCGACACGCCGGGTCACGTCGACTTCGGGTACGAGGTCTCGCGTTCGCTCGCCGCGTGCGACGGCGTCATCCTGCTCGTGGACGCGTCGCAGGGGATCGAAGCCCAGACGCTCGCCAATTGCTTCCTCGCGCTCGAGCACGACCTCACCATCGTGGCCGCGTTGAACAAGATCGATCTCCCCGCCGCCGACCCCGACCGGTACGCGGCCGAGATCGAACAGGTCCTCGGGATCCCCGCCGACGAGATCCTGCACATCAGCGCCAAGACGGGTGAAGGCGTGCGCGAGTTGCTCGACGCTGTCATCGAACGCGTTCCGGCGCCGACCGGCGATCAGGACGCGCCACTGCAGGCGTTGGTGTTCGACAGCTACTACGACCAGTACCGCGGCGTGGTCTCCGCCGTACGCGTGCTCAACGGGCAGATGAACAACGGCTCGAAGCTGCGGTTCATGCAGACCGGTGGCGTGCACGACATCGAAGAGATCGGTCTCAAGACGCCCGACATGACTCCGGTCGCTTCCATCGGCACCGGCGAGGTGGGTTACCTCATTGCCGGCATCAAGAACTTGGCCGAGGCCCGCTCGGGCGAGACCATCACCGAGCAGGCGCGCCCCGCGAGCGAGCCGTTGTCGGGTTATCAGGAACCCAAGCCCATGGTGTTCTGCGGTCTCTTCCCGATCGACGGCGACGAGTTCGAAGACCTGCGCGAGTCCTTGGAGAAGTTGCGGCTCAACGACGCATCGTTCACTTACGAACCCGAGACGTCGGGCGCCCTCGGCTTCGGGTTTCGCTGCGGCTTCCTCGGTCTGCTGCACATGGAGATCGTGCGCGAGCGCCTCGAGCGCGAGTTCAACCTGTCGCTGATCGCCACCGCGCCCTCCGTCGCGTACAAGGCGCACGTCCACGGGGGCGCCGAGATCGAGGTGTCGAGCCCCGCGGCGATGCCCAACGCCGGCGAGATCGAATTCATCGAAGAGCCGATGCTGACCATCACGATCCTCACGCCGTCGACCTACACCGGCACGCTGATGGATCTATGCCAGACGCGGCGCGGCGAGATGAGCCGCATGGAGTACCTGTCGCCCGAGCGCGTCGAGTTGCAGTACCGCATTCCGCTCGCAGAGGTCGTGATGGACTTCTTC
This sequence comes from Acidimicrobiales bacterium, assembly GCA_035546775.1. Lineage (NCBI taxonomy): Bacteria > Bacillati > Actinomycetota > Acidimicrobiia > Acidimicrobiales > Acidimicrobiales bacterium. Next base: position 36,077 of record DASZWD010000052.1, on the reverse strand, counting down.
GACGCGCTGAAGTCGCGCACCAAGGGCTACGCGTCGCTCGACTACGAGCCTGCCGGGTACGAACGGTCGGACCTCGTGAAGCTCGACGTGATGCTCAACGGCGTTCCCGTCGACGCCTTCTCGACGATCATCCATCGCCAGAAGGCCTACGACTACGGCCGGCGCATGACCGAGAAGCTGCGCGAGTTGATCCCGCGCCAGATGTTCGACGTGCCGATCCAGGCGGCGATCGGAGGGCGAATCGTCGCCCGCGAAACGGTGAAGGCCAAGCGCAAGGACGTGTTGGCCAAGTGCTACGGCGGCGACATCACCCGCAAGCGCAAGCTGCTCGAGAAGCAGAAGGAGGGCAAGAAGCGGATGAAGAACATCGGCCGCGTCGAGGTCCCTCAGGAAGCGTTCGTCTCCGCCCTCCGTCTCGACGACTGACCGCTACGTCGGCGTCAGCGAGCGGAGCTGGCGGTGCACGGTGTTGGCGTGGCCCGCGGCGGTAAAGGTGATGTCTTCGACCACGACCAGCAGCGTTGCCGGGTCGACGTGGCGAGTGTCGGTGAAGGTGAACGTGGTGCGCTCGCCGGTGGTGTCGTCGGTGCTCGAAAATGTCTCGGTGCCGCGCACCACATAGGTGGCAACGGACTGGCCACCGACCACGTCGGTGGCGCGGCCGGTGACGGCAATCGAGGTCGTCTCCCCGTCGCCGGCGTCGGCGTCGGCGCAGGTCGGCGTGGTCTTCCATTTGTCGCCCGTCGTCAGCGGGAGTTGCAGGACGAGCACGGGCGGCTTGTACGTGCACGTGTCGGGGTCCTCACCGGCGTAGGCCGACTCTTCGCTCAGCAACTCGAAGGCGTGTCGCGTGACGCGGTAGGTGTCGGTGGTCTTCACCGTGTCGCCGTCGTCGTCTTCGGTCACGACTGACGTGACGGTGACCGCGTCGGCCTGGCGCTGCGCCGTCCAGCGCTCGCTGGTGCTCGTGGTGTCGCCGTCCTGCGTCTCGTCGTAGGTGTAGGTGCCGTCGGCCGGCGCCGGCAGCGCGCCGGCGACGATGGTGGCGGTCGACGCCGCCGCCTTGGTGCGGCTGTGCGCCGTCGTGGTGGCGGTCGACTCGTCGCTCGCCGTTGTTCCCGAGCCGGGCTCACCGCGCAGTGCCGGGCTCGTCGGCGCCCCGTCCTGGGCGGTCAGGCTGTCCCATTCTTCTTGGCGCACCCGCGATCCGCATCCCGACGCCAGCAGCGCCACCACCGTGAGGAGCAACGCGAGCCGTCGGGTCACGCCGTGACCACGCGTCGCCCGCCGGCGCGCTTGGCCACCAGCAACGCGGCGTCGGCGCGCTCGAACGTCGCTTGGCCGTCGCCGCCGGCGTGCACGGCCACCCCCGCCGAAAACGGCGTCGGCGCGCTCTGGCGCAGGCGCTCGACGACCGCGCTGGCCGCCGACGCGCCGCCGCGCAGCACGATCACGAACTCGTCGCCGCCCCAGCGCGCCACGGTGTCCTGCGCCCGCACTCCGCGCGCCAAATGCGCGGCGAGCGCCTGCAGCAATGCGTCGCCCGCCCCATGGCCGCGGTCGTCGTTGACCGCCTTGAGTTCATCGAGATCGACGACCACGACGGCATCGCCGTCGCGCAGGCTGCGCAGCGCGTCATCGGCCGCGGGTCGCGTGGGGATACCCGTGAGCGGGTCGACCGGATGACGACGCGTTACGAAGCGCCACAAATAGGTCACGGCAACGCCGATTGCGATCCCGGCAAGCACGTACACCCCCATCACGCATGCGAGGATAGGGCGATGGGGAGCAATTCTCGTCGTCTGGTCGTCGTCGGACAGGGCTACGTGGGTCTGCCGCTCGCGATGCGCGCCGTCGAGGTGGGCTTTGAGGTCATCGGCTATGAGATCGACGACCACCGCGTCACCCGCCTGTCGGCCGGCGACTCCTACGTCGAGGACATCAGCAGCGAGGAGCTCGGCAACGCCATCGCCAGCGGTCGGTACCGGGCCACGTCGGATCCCGCGGACATCTACGGCTTCGACGTCGCCGTCATCACGGTTCCTACGCCGCTGCGCGACACGCTGCCCGACCTCAGCCACATCGAGTCGGCGGCGCGCACCATCGCCGCTGCCTTGACCCCCGGCGCACTCGTCGTGCTCGAGTCCACGACCTACCCGGGCACGACCGAGGAACTGCTCGTGCCCATGCTGCACGAGGGTTCCAACCTCGACATCGGCACCGACGTGCTCGTCGGCTACAGCCCCGAGCGCATCGACCCAGGCAACGCCGAATGGACGTTCGTCAACACGCCCAAAGTCGTGTCGGGCATCAACCCGGCCTCCCTGTCAGCCGTCGACGAGTTCTACGGACAGCTGGTCAACGAGACGGTGCCGGTCTCGTCGCCCAAGGAAGCCGAGCTCACCAAGCTGCTCGAAAACACGTTCCGTCACGTCAACATCGCGCTCGTGAACGAACTGGCAATGTTCGCCGGTGAGCTCGGCATCGACGTGTGGGAGGCCATCGACGCCGCCTCGACCAAGCCGTTCGGCTTCATGCGCTTCCTGCCAGGCCCCGGCGTGGGCGGCCACTGCCTGCCGGTCGACCCGAGCTACCTGTCGTGGCAGGTGCGCCGGTCGCTGGGGGAGAGCTTCCGCTTCGTCGAGTTGGCCAATGACGTCAACGCCCACATGCCGGCCTACGTCGTGCGGCGCCTCTCGCGGGCGCTCAACGAACGCGGCCGGGCCGTCAACGGCAGCCGGGTGCTGTTGCTTGGCATCGGCTACAAGCGCAACACGAGCGACGCCCGTGAGTCGCCGGCGATCACCGTCGCCAGCGAACTCGTGGCGCTCGGCGCCAACGTGCGCGTCGCCGATCCCTTCGTGCAGCACAGCGTGCTCGAGGGCAAGGTCACCCGCGTCGAGTGCGATCGCGAGGAGCTTTCGTCGGCCGACGCCGTGCTGATGCTCACGAACCACGACGCCTTCGACGTGAAGGCCGTCGCGGAGCACGCTCGTTACGTGCTGGATTGCCGCCGCGCCGTCCCGGCCGGCGACAACGTCGAGTACCTGTAGCGGCTAGGCCTGCGTCGTCGCGTTGCGGCGGCGCTTGGAGGCCAGCACCATGAGGTAGCCGATGCCGATCAGGCCGAGGCCGAACGGCGTCCACTTCACGATCTCGGTACCAGTGCGCACGATGCCCGAGCGGGTAACGGTGCCGGGCTTGGCCAACGTGTAGCTGATCGTGACGGAGCGAGCCAGACTGTTGCTGCCGGTACCCGTCGAAACGATGTCGACGATGGTGCCGTAGGGCCCGAAAGTCACGGTCTGGCCGTTGATGTGACCCTGCACCTTCGTGCCCGCGGCGGCGAGGCCCGTGGCGGCGAAGGGATGCAGCGGCGAGCCCAGCGCGACGAGCGTCCGCAGGATCTCGATGCGCACGGTGATGCAGCCGTTGCTGTCGGCCACAACCGGCGCCAGGGTGATGCCCGGTGGCTGGACTCGGATGGTCACGGTCGTGCCCGGGGCGAAGTTGCACTCGCTGACGTTGACGACCGAACCCGGAACCAGCGGGCCAAGGTCACGCACGTCGACGGTGGGCTGCGGCGCCACGGTGGTGGCCGGCCCGGGGTAACCGGGCTCCGTGGTAGTGGTCTGGGCGAATGCCGTACCAGGCGTCAGCAGCGGGGCGGCTGCAAAAACGAGGGCCGCCATGCGAAAGACCGATCCGGTCCTGATCCAGCGCATAGCGGACATGCTACCCCTGGCGCTCTTTTCGGCAAACACCCTCTGATGTTTCATCTCTGGCGGACGGACCACTTCAAGTCAAGCGTGCGGTCCCAGTCGGTTGTGGTCGACGGGTGCTCGACGCGCCACCCCACGGCGCTGACCTGGACCTTCAGGTGCATCGGGCGCACACGAGGTTGGGGCACGAGCCGCAGCACCAACCGGCCATGGCGCACCGCGTGGGGGACCACGCTCGTGAATGACACCTTCCCGGTGTGGCCGGCAAGCACGTCGGTGACCTGAAAACTCAGTCGCAGTCCCGACTCCGCGACGCTGTCGAGCTGGTCGGCGGTGGACGGGCCCCAGAAATACACACGGGCGCGGTAGAGCCCCGCCTCGTTGCTGACGAAGCCGTCGGGCCCGAACTGCTCGCCGGACGGGGTCGGCACCGGCGCCGTGTTGGGCAGCGTCACCGTGGTCGTCACGATGGCGGTGCCGTCGGTGGTGAGCGCCACGCGCATGTCGACGGACGGGTCGACGAAGTAGTCGAGCTTCGTCGCCGTGCCGTTCTGCACCGACAGGTGGATCGTGCGTTCGGGGTGGAAGCGGCCAGGGCTGCCGCCGAGCCCGGCGCGCTCGATCGCTGTCTGTTGGGCGGGGTCGGCGGTCGACACCCAGATGTGGCCGCCGCGGGCGGCGCCGCCGAGCGCGTGCACCAGCGCCGCGGCGTCGAGCGAGCCGGACTGCACGTGGCTCACGACGGCCGCGAGCGTGGCCGCCACCTGTTCGAGGCGATGCGGGTCGCGGAACGTGGCGCCGGCTTGGGCGTAGAGGTCGTCGAGCAGGACCGCCGCCGCGTTCGCCGCGGTGATCGGTTGGTCTATGCCCGGCACCGTCACCGGGCCGGTGACGCTGAGCAACGCGGCGAGCGTTGGGACGTCGAGGGCCACGACGGCGTCGGCGCGCTCGCCCGTCGCCTGCTGGTACATCGCCCGCATCAGGGCTCCCGATAGCGACCTGTCGGCTGACGCGTTGACCGATTGCCACAGTCGGTTCGGTTGCAGTCCCCCGAAGATCTGCTGCGTGCCAGTCGGTAACGCCGGGTTGGTCGCGGGCCGGTCGACCGGGATGTCGAGCGTGCTGCCCGATCGGGCTAGGTGAAAGGCGCCGTCGGCCGTGTCGGCCACGGCGTAGCTCAGCACCATGCCCTGGTCGCGCATCTCGGCGTTGTTGAGCAAGGCCACGAACACGTGGTTCGGGCCGTGCGCGCCGAGCAGATCGGCGGCGACCCCCATCACGCCGGCGCCGTTGGTCAGGCGCGTCGCGGTGTCGCTCAGCAGTGCGTCGAGGTCCGTGGTGGCGTGGCCGAGAGGACCCCACTGGGCGTCGGAGTGCGTCGGTCTGATGGCGCGCAATTGCGCGCCCGCACGGGCCGTCGCGTCGCCGAGCGCCTGCAGTGATGCGAGGTCCACAGTGCCGTCGTGCACGGCGAGCTGGTTGGCGCGGCGCTGGGCGACGGCCGCCAAACGGTCGCCGATCGCGGCGGCATCCCGAGCGGCGCGCACGGCGTGGACGAGTCCGGACCGTTGGGTGTGCAGCACTGGCAACCAACCGGCGACGCGCAGCACGGGAGAGTTGCGCACTCGACGGTCGGCATGGTTGGTGCGGGCGACGGCGTGTCGGGTCGCGGTGCGCAGGCGCGTCGCCACCTGCGCGTCCGCCGCGTTCCCCAAGTCCGCCGCCGCGGCGGACAACTCTTGGCGCGAGACCAGCAGGTCGCGGCGCGCCGCGCGGAGGTCCCACGCCGTCCACAGGCCCAGCACGACCACGAGGAGGGCGGCGGCGATGAGCCACGGCCGCCCGGGCAGCCGCCCGCGCCGCCGGCGACGGCCCGAGAGGCGGCGCAGGCGGCGGTCAGTCGCGGTGGGACGGTGCGCCATACGAGTTCGTCGGTACAGGTGCCTCGGCGGGGAGTCGGAGCAGCGCGACGAGTCCGGCGGCGGCCACGAGCGTCAGCGGGACGATCACGGGCACCGGGTCCAGGGCGCCGCGGCCTACGGCGACGCCCAGGCCACCGCAGGCGGCGGCCACGAGCGTGATGAGCGACGCCACGACACGCGTCGGGAGTCCGAGGCGCAACAGACGATGCGACGTGTGATCGGTGCCGCCGACGTAGATCGGCCGGTGGCGGGCGATGCGTGAGATGACGACGAGCGTCGTGTCGAACAGTGCTGGCGCGGTGAACAACACGACCGCGGCGATCGACGCCTCGTGCGCGACCGGGAAGCGCAGCTTCAACGCGATCGCCGCCAGGAGATACCCGAGTGGGAGGGCGCCGGCGTCGCCCATGAAGATGCGCGCCGGGTGCCAGTTGTAGATCAGGAAGGCAAGACACGTGCCGGCGACCACCGCCGCCATACCGCTCACGAGTACTTGGTGGTTCAGACCCGCGGTGATGAGCAACGCCAGTGCGGTGGCCGCCGCGATGCCGCCGGCGGCACCGTCCATGTTGTCGACGAGGTTGAACGCGTTCGTCACCCCGACGAACCACACCACCGTCAACACAACGTCGACCACACCGCCGAACAGCTGCACGTGCGCGCCTGCGGCGACCGCCGCCAAGGCGGCGCCGGCTTCGGCGACCAGGCGCGGCGCCGGCCGGAGGTTGCGGAGATCGTCGAGCAGGCCGACGACGCCGAGCAACAACGCGCCGCCGATGATCACCGCCGCCTCGAGTTGCCACTCGCCGATGAAGGGCGACGCCGCCGCGGCCACGAGCACGATGGGGACCCCGCCGAGGTACGGGGTGGGCGTGTCGTGGAGACGGTCGGCGCGGGGCATCGACGTCACGTTGTTCAGCACGGCGACGCGCTGCGCGAGCGGAATGACGATGAGTGCGGCCACGAACGCCCCGATGCCCAGGAAGACGGCGCTGAGTGGCACGAGGCCGAGGGTATTCGGCCTCTAGCCTCCTCCTGTGGACACACCGCTGAAGCCGCCGGTCTCACCCATGTTGGCGAAGTCCCAGCCGACGATTCCCCTCGGTGAAGGGTGGCGATACGAGCCGAAATGGGATGGATTTCGCTCGATCATCTTCCGGCACGGCGACGACGTCGAGCTCGGCAGCCGTAACGCCAAACCCTTGACGCGCTACTTCCCCGAAGTCGTCGAGTACGTGAAGGCGGCGTTTCCGGACGACGCCGTCGTCGACGGCGAACTGGTGATCGTGGGGGACAACGGTGCCGTCGACTTCGACTTGCTGAGCCTGCGGGTGCACCCGGCGAAGTCGCGCGTCGAGCGCCTGAGCACCGAGATCCCCGCCCTCTTCGTCGCCTTCGACCTGCTCGCCGTCGACGGCGAGGACATCTGCGACCAACCCTTCGACGTCCGCCGGGCGCGCCTCGTCGACGCGCTCGACGGCAAGGGCAAGGGCATCTACGTCACGCCGATGACGACCGACCCCGCCGAGGCGCAGGTGTGGTTCGAGCGCTGGGAGGGTGCGGGCCTCGACGGCGTGATGGCCAAGAAGGGCGACGACACCTACCACCCCGGGCAGCGCACGATGATCAAGATCAAGCACGAGCGCACCATCGACTGCGCCGTCGCCGGCTTCCGCTGGCACAAGGACGGCCAAGGCATCGGCTCGCTCCTGCTCGGCCTCTACGACGACGCGGGCAACCTGCATCACGTCGGCGTGACCGGTTCCTTCACGCAGGCGAAGCGGCGCGAACTCGTCGACGAGCTGGCGCCGCTGCGCGAGAACGCGACGGACAACCACCCGTGGGGCGAGTGGGCCCAGATGCAGGCATCCGGCATGGACAAGCCGCCGACGGGCAACCGCTGGAACGCCGGCAAGGACATGTCGTGGGTACCCCTGCGCGTCGAACTCGTCGTCGAAGTCGCCTACGGCCATTTCCAGGGCGGCACTCGCATGCGCCACGCCGCGTCGTTTCGCCGCTTCCGCTACGACCGCGAGCCCCGCTCGTGCACCTACGAACAGGTGCGCATGCCCGACACCGTCAACATCGCCGAAGTCCTCGCCGCGACTTAACATCGAACGGGCAGTAGCGACGTCGCGCAAGAGCGAAAGAACCGGCATTCGTGCGTGGGTTGCCGCTCGGGGCTTCGACGTGCAGTTAGGGACGTGAGAGCCTTCGGTGAAGTGCCTCCAGCGTCCCCAACTGCACGCGAAAGTCGAGAGCGCGTACGGCCGATCTCGACTTTCGCGAAACTGCGTGGTTGGCTGACCGCGAGCGCGACGATTACAGAGCGTGATCTTGGGCAAGTTATCGACGCTGCTGGCCGCCTCGGTGCGTGCACCGGAACTCGCAGTCGCGCTTCTCGTGGGCTTGACAGGTGCAGTGGTCATCGCTGGCTTGGTGTTCGTCCCATCCAAGATCGCAACTGAGCGGAATAGGCGGAGTCTCCTTCGAGACTGCCCAGATGACGTTCGCTACGTGTGCTCGGCGTACGCGTGGCCGTCACGATCGGATGACCCGTCCGATCCTTTCGAGCGATTTCGATTCCCGCGCGTGTTGGCGTCCGAGCTGAAGAACAAGCACGTGCTGGCGTAAAGCCAGGACCGTGTCGGCTCCGGCAGGAGGCAAACGTGCTTCGATCTCGCCGCTCCGCACCGTGTGACCATTACGCGACGCAGACAGAGCGTGAGCGTCTCACCAAGGTCCGCGCGATGACAGAAGACGAGCTGCGAGCAGAGCTGCTCGCTGCCGAGCGCAGGAACGGTCGGTGAAGCCAAACAAGGCGCTGAGTGCCGCGATGTGCGGTTGATGCAGACCAAGGAAAGCGTCCCCGCGGAACGGCTTATGCATCAGCGCCCGAGGTCCTCGCCGCGACCTAACCCTCGTTCCAGGGGCCGATGCCGCCGACCTTGTCGACGCGGTAGTGGACGACGTAGCCGGCGTTCGGGTCGTCGCTCGGGCGGAACTCGGCGTCGGGACCGACGTAGATCTTGCCGAGGTCGTAGAGCAGTTGGGCCGCCCCACCTTCGGTGACACGTGCGGTGGCGTGGATGAGCAGCGTGTGTTGCATGCCGTTGGGCAGGCGTGTGTCGCCCTCGATCGACAGCACCACACGCGGCTCGCGCTGCAGGTTCTTTACTTTCTGCCACGCGCCGAGGTGGCCCGAGACGAGTTCGTCGCCGTCGAGGCCGACCCAGATGACGCTCAGCTGGGGCGACCCGTCGGCGTTCACGGTGGCGCAGAGGGCGAGCTTGCCCGAGCGGATCAGGTCCTTGGCGGCATCGTTGAGTTGCACTGGTCAGTCCTTCTTCTTGCGCGAGGGGTTCACCCGCGGCGGTTCGTTCGGTTGTTTGGGGTACACGGGCGGCCAGGGAGCGTCGAGCATGCCGTTGGCGGTGTCGCGGGCGTTCATGTCGAGCAACGGTTGCAGCGACTGCGGGTCGTCGTACATGGCCGCCCACGGGTCGCCGTTGGCGGCGAGGCGCGCCGGCACCGTCGCGAGGTTGAGAGCGTAGATGTCGACGGTCGGCAACTCGTCCCAGGTGAAGGGCGCACTGACGCGGGCGTCGTCGTTGGCGCGCACGCCCCACGCGCCGAACACCGTTTTGTGCGGGCAGTTCTGGTTGTAGTCCACGAAGACGCGCGCGCCGCGCTCCTCCTTCCACCACTGCCACGTCATGAGATCGGGGCGGCGGCGCTCCAGTTCGCGGGCCAGGGCGACGGCGCACGAGCGCACCTGGTAGCTGTCGAGGCGCGGCGCCACGTTGACGTAGATGTGGATGCCCCGCGATCCCGTCGTCTTGGGGAAGCCCTTGATGCCGAGTTCGTCGAGCAGCGCCTTCACCTCGGCGGCGCCCTCGCGCAACATCTCGAAGTCGACACCGGGGGAGGGGTCGAGGTCGATGCGCAACTCGTCGGTCATGTCGGGCGTGGCCGCGTGGTACGGCCACACGTGGAAGCCGAGCGAACCGAGGTTGACGGCCCACAGCACATGTTCGATGTCGGCGATCACGAGGGCGTCCGACGTCGTGCCGTTGGGCGTCGACACGACGGTCGTCTGGAGCCAGTCGGGTCGCTTGTCCGGCACGCGCTTTTGGAAGAACGACGGCCCGCTCGCGCCGTTGGGGTAGCGCTGCAACAGCACGGGCCGACCGCCCATCGCCTTCAGGATGGGCACCTCGACGGAGCGGTAGTAGTTCGCCAGGTCGGCCTTGGTCTCGCCGCGGTCGGCGAACATCACCTTGTCGGGGCTGGTGATCTCTACGTGCGGCGAAGTCACCCCCGCAGTCTTGCCACCCACGCCGCCTCGGCGCGGCCAAGCTCCGTCGACGGTGCGCCCCCGGCGAAGGGCCAGATCTCCTCGGTGATCTTCAGCCAGTCGGCCTTGGCTTCGAGGCGGGCGAGGATGGCGTAGAGGCCGAGGTTGATCCGCTGGAGGATGGCGTACTGCGGGAGCATGTTGGCGTACTTCTGCACCTTCGAGCCGTTGGGGTCGAAGAACTTGCCGACCATCGCGGCCGCGTACTCATGGGTGACGAGCCGGTGGCCGCCACCGTGGCGGATCAGTTCGTAGAAGTACCCGAAGTACTGCTCGACCTCTTCGTCGGTCAGTGGCGCGTCGCGGTGCAAGAAGCCGATGTCCTCGACGGTGCGGCGGTACGCGGCGATGTCGTCGTTGAGTACGAGCGTTTCGATCATCGCCGCCGCGCCATCCATGTCGCGCTGCGTGAAGCGCTTCACCAAACCGAAGTCGAGGAACGTCACGCGGCCGCCGGGATGGAACAGGTAGTTGCCCGGATGCGGGTCGCCGTTGAAGGCGTGGAAGGCCCAGAGGCTGCGGAACACGAAGCGGTAGATCGCCTCGGCGGCGAGCTGCTTCTCGTCGTCCGGCCACTGCTGCGCCACCTCGTCGAAGCGGGCGCCGTCGACTAACTCGGTTGTCAGCACGCGCTCGGTCGACAGTTCGTTGAACACGCGCGGCACGTGGATGAAGGGATGCTCGGTGTACCACCGGGCGAAGTCGGTCTGATTCTTCGCTTCGATGCGGTAGTCCGTTTCTTCACCGAGGCGCTCGCGCAGTTCGTCGACCAGCGGCTTGGGGTCGAGGTGCGGGAACAGCATCTTGAGCATTGAGAACAGCATCTGCGAGTTGTCGAGGTCGGCGGTGATCGCCTCGGCCACCCCCGGGTACTGGACCTTGACTGCGACTGCCTCGCCGTCCTTGGTCACGGCTCGGTGCACCTGGCCGATCGACGCCGCCGAGATCGGCTGCGGATCCCATTCCGCGAACACCGCGTCGGGCGCCGCGCCGAGCTCGCGCTCGATCACCTGCGCCGCCAGATCCGCGCTCATGGGCGGCGCGTCGGCCTGGAGCGTGGCCAGGGCGTCGCGCATCGCCTCGGGCAGCCCGTCGTCGAGGAAGCTCGCCATCTGGCCGATCTTCATCAGCGCGCCCTTCATGTTGCCGAGGACGTTGGCGACCTCCTCGGCGGTTTTCATCTCGAACGCGGCGTCAAGTTCCGCTTGCTTCTCGGGCGACGCCGTTGCCCGGCGCGCCTGGTGCGACGCGTACGACGCACCGACCTTCGCCGACGTGCGCGCCAGCGCGACGTTGCGGGCCATCGCCGAGGTGTGCACGACGCCGGCGCCCGCCGTCGCCGGCGACGGCCGCGACCGCTTGTAAAGCTCGACGCCGGTCCATCCGACGCCGACGAGCAAGAGGAGGCGCAGGAGGCGACGCATCGCGCTTGTTCTACGCCACCCGGTCGAGGGTCGCCGACACGCGGTCAGTGCAGCGACGGCGCGCCTCGTCGATCGACACCCACTCGTACTCGTCGGCGTCCACGACGAAGTGCTGGTCGTTGACCGACGCCACGAAGACGATCCACGACGGGTCGAGGTCACCGAGAGGCCACATCGGCAGGCGCAGCCCGGCGAGTTCGTACAGGGCGCGGGCCGCGCACGTGGCGACGGGCTCGTCCGGGAGCCGCGTCGCCGCCGGCGGGCCCCACTGGCCGCGTCGGCGCAGCAGCAGCAGCTCGTCGGGTCCGCGGCGCACGAGCACCGACGCACCCCACGGAGGCGTGGGGGAGAGGAACAGACCGTCCAGGGGAACTTGCAATTGCGGTTCCGTCACTTGTCAGCCTCCGGTCGTAGCACGACCCCCTCGTGAATCCTTTCACAAAGTCCGAAGGCGGGGCAAGGCTTTACTTCGGCTCGCGGGGGAGTCCGAGCAGCCGTTCGCCGATGATGTTGCGCTGGACCTCGCTCGTCCCGCCGCCCAGGCGGGCGCCCGGAGAGCTCACGACGGCGCTCGCCGCCGGCCCTTCGAGCATGGCGTCGGCGGTGGTGGCGCGCACGGCGGCGAGTTCCATCGACAGCTCGGAAATGCCGAGCTTCGCCAGCGACGACGCCACCGACGCCGTCGGGCCCTGCCGCTGTGTCAGGTAGCTGAGCGCCTTGCCCGTCGAGTACGCCCGCACGCGCCGGTCTCGTTCGATCGCGTTGTCGCTCGCGTGCGTGACTATCGACGCCAGCCGTGCTTCCAGCGCCTTCACGCTGCCGCCGATGAACCCGCGCTCGCGCGTCAACGCACCCATGGCGACGCCCCAGCCGCCGTGTTCGGGACCGAGGAGCGCAGCCGCGGGCAGGATCGCGTCGTCGAGCGTCACCTCGTCGAACTCGGCCGACCCGGTCATCTGCCGCAGCGGGCGGAACTCGATGCCCGGCGTCCTGCAATCGACGACGAAGAACGAGATCCCTTCGTGCTTCGGCGCTTCGCTGAGCGACTTGGTGCGCGCCATCAAGATCGCCCAGTCCGCGGCGTGACCCGCGGAGGTCCACACCTTGCGGCCGTTGACGCGCCACACGTCGCCGTCGCGCTCGGCCTTGGTGGTGAGCGCCGCCAGGTCGCTGCCGGCGTCGGGTTCGGAGAACATCTGGCACCACACGCGCTCGCCGCGCGCGGTGGGCGGCAGGTGCGCCGCCTGCTGTTCGGGCGTGCCGAAGGTCAGCAGGGCCCCGGCGGTGAGCACGAGGCCGACCATGTTGAGCACCGCCGGCGCTTCGAACTCGGAGCACGCTTCGCGCCAGGCGGCCACGTGGTCGGGCGTGAGGCCGCGCCCGCCGTATTCGACGGGCCAGTCGATGGCGGCGAAGCCGGCGTCGAAGAGATCGCGTTGCCAGGCGCGGCCGACCTCCGTCATCGGCCCGGGCAGGATGGCGCCCCAGTCGGACGGGAGCGTGCCCGCGTCCTTGCGCTGGCGCAGGAATGTGCGCGCCGCGGCGGCGAACTCCTCGACGCTCGTCACTAGGACGGCGCGCCGACGCGCTCGGTCGCTTCGGTGGTGAGCCGCTTGTAGTCGACCTTGCCGTTGGCGGCGCGACCGATGCTCGGCACCTGCAGCACGCGCTTGGGCGCCTTGAACGACGCCAGCTTGCTCTTGACGTGGGTGATGATCTCGCCCTCGTTCAACTCGGCGTCAGGCGCCAGTTCGACCATGGCGACGATCGCCTGGCCGAACTTCTCGTCGGGCACGCCGACGGCCACCGCGTCGCGCACGTGCGGCGCCGTCTTCAGCACTTCCTCGACTTCTTCGGGGAAGACCTTCTCGCCGCCGGTGTTGATGCACACCGAGCCGCGGCCGAGTAGTTCGAGCGTGCCGTCGGCGGCGACGGTGGCGTAGTCACCCGGGATCGAGTAGCGGGCGCCGTTGATGGTGACGAAGGTGGCGTCGGACTTGGCCTGATCCTTGTAGTAGCCGACGGGCGTGCGGCCCTTGACCGCCACGCGCCCGACCTCACCCGAGCCTGGTTCGACAGGAGTGCCGTCGTCGCGGATGACCATGGCGTTCTCGCCGAGGGTGAACTTGGCGGTGTGGGCCGCGCCGGCGGCCGAGGACACCGACGACCCCATGCCCAGCGCCTCGGAGGAAGAGAACGCGTCCATCAGCAGCATGCCCGGATGGTGCTTGAGCAGGCCCTGCTTGGTCTCCTCGGCCCACATCACGCCGGAGCTGACCATGGCGATGAGCGATGACAGCGTCCAGCGGTCGGGGTTGGCCTCGAGGGCGCGCAGCATCGGCTTGGCAAACGCGTCGCCGACGATGGCGACGATGTTCACGCCCTCGCGGTCGATGGTGTCGAGCAGTTCCTCGGGCGAATAGGTGCGGTTCGTCAGCGTGACGATGAAGCCGGCGGTGTTGAGCGTCGTGAAGCTGGTGAAGCAACCCGTGCCGTGCATGAGCGGCGCGGCCGGGATGGCGCCGCCGCCGGGCATCGTCAGCGCGGCGCGCACGTCGTCGAGGGTGCCGTGCTCCGGGTAGCGCGCCGTCAGTCCCGTGCAGGACAGCGACACGAACACGTCGTCCTGGCGCCACATCACGCCCTTGGGCATGCCCGTCGTGCCGCCGGTGTAGAGCATGTAGAGGTCGTCGCCCGAACGGCCCCACGCCGGCGTGCACCGACCCTTGTCGATCGCCGCGGCGTCTTCGTACTTGTCGGCCCAGTCGGGGCACGGACCCGAGCCGTCGTCGACCCACAGGTAGCCCTTGACCTTCGGCAGCTTGTCGCGCAGAGCGCCGATGCGATCGGAGAACGTGCCGTGGAAGACGACCGCCACGGCGTCGGCGTTGTCCCACAGGTACAGCAGCTCTTCGTCGGCGTAGCGGTAGTTGGTGTTCACCGGGACCGTCGCCGCCTTGAAGATCCCGAACATCGACTCGAGATATTCGGGGCAGTTGTACATGTACTGCGCGACCTTGTCCTGCTGCTGGGCGCCGATGCCGACCAGCCAGTGCCCGATGCCATCGGCCCGCTCGTCGAATTGCTTCCACGAAAAGCGGCGGTCGCCCTGAATCTGGGCGGGGGCATCGGGGAAGGTCTCAGCAATGACCTCCCACACATCGGCAAAGTTCCATCCGGACATGGGCGGACATACTACGGAGTATGGAGTTGCTGGTTATTGGCGGAACGATGTTCCTCGGCCGCCACGTCGTCGACGCCGCGCTGGCGGCGGGCCATTCGGTCACGCTGGCCAACCGCGGGAAGACCAACGCGGACCTGTTCCCGTCGGTCGCCCGCCTGACCGTCGACCGCGACGGTGACCTCTCCGCGCTGGCGACGGGGGAGTGGGACGCAGTGATCGACACGTGCGGGTACTTCCCGCGTCACGTCCGTCCGGTCGCCGAACTGTTGCGCGACCGCGTCGGTCACTACACGTTCGTCTCGAGCGTGTCGGTGTACGCCGACGTATCGCAGCCCGGCGTCGACGTCGACGGCGCGCTGGCCACGACCGACGACGTCGACGCCACCGAGATCACCGGCGAGAACTACGGCGCGCTGAAGGTGCTGTGCGAGGACGTCGTGCGCGAGGTCTACGGCGACCGCGCCTGCATCGTGCGGCCGGGGCTGATCGTCGGGCCGTGGGATCCGTCGGACCGCTTCACCTACTGGCCGCGCCGCTTCGACCTCGGGGGCGACGCGATCGTGCCCGACTGGAAGGACATGCCGGTGCAGCTGGCCGACGGGCGCGACTTGGCCGAGTGGATGGTGCGCATGGCGGCCGCCGGCACGTCGGGCACGTTCAACGGCTGCGGGCCGGCGGAGCCGTGGCGCTTCGAGGACGTCGTCGCCGCTTGTCGGCGCGCCGCGGGCGAGCACGCGGCGGCGCCGGTGTGGGTCGACGAGCAGTTCCTGCTCGAGCACGCAGTTGCGCCGTGGCAGGAGCTGCCGGTGTGGATCCCGTCGCTGTCGGAGAGCGCCGGGATGCTGTCGGTCAACGTGGCGCGATCCGTCGACGCCGGCCTCACCTTCCGGTCGCTCGACGAGGTCGTACGCGACACGCTGGCATGGGACCGCACCCGGCGTGACCAACCGCTGCGCGGTCCGCTGGCCCCAGAGAGAGAGCAATCGGTGCTCGCCGAGTGGGAGGCTCGCGCCTGATGGATTTTGACCTTCCTGCTGACGACGACCCGCGCCGGCTCAAGGTGCGCCAGTGGCTCGCTGACAACCCGTCGCCCGACGGCAAGACGCTGGCCGAGGCCGGCTACGTCGTGCCGCACTGGCCCGAGCCGTGGGGCCTCAACGCCGACCCGATCGAGCAGATCATCATCGACGACGAGCTGCGCAAGGCGGGCGTCAACCGGCCGATGAACCCGATCGGCATCGGCTGGGCCGGCCCGACGATCGTGTACGCCGGTAGCGACGAGCAGCAGCAGAAGTACCTGCCGCGACTGCTCTCCGGCGAGGACGTGTGGTGCCAACTCTTCAGCGAGCCGGGTGCGGGCTCGGACCTCGCCGCGCTGTCGACGCGCGCCGTGCTCGACGGCGACGAGTTCGTGGTCAACGGTCAGAAGATCTGGACCTCGCTCGGCCACGTCGCCAAGTACGGCATCCTCATCGCCCGCACCGATCCCGACCAGCCGAAGCATCAGGGCGTGTCGTACTTCGTGTGCCCGATGGACACGCCCGGCATCGAGGTGCGGCCCATCATCGAGATGACGGGCGCGCACATGTTCAACGAGGTCTTCTTCACCGACGTGCGCATCCCGAAGGAGAACCTCGTCGGGCCGCTCCACGGCGGGTGGGCGCTGGCCAAGGTGACGCTGGGCAACGAGCGCGTGTCGCTGTCGGGCGAAGGCGCGTTGTGGGGCCGCGGGCCCACGGCGACCGATCTCGTGGAGTACGCCCGCGGCCTCGGTGTCACCGACCCGCTGCTGCGTCAGCGCATCGCGTCGGTCTACACGGAGGCCGAGATCCTGCGGCTGATCCGGCTGCGCACGGTGTCGGCCGTCATCAAGGGCCGCGCGCCGGGGCCCGAGGCGTCGATCCGCAAGGCGCTCGCCGACGAACACGGCCAGCACATCATGGCGGTCGCCAAGGATCTCCACGGCGCCCGCGGCATGCTGGCGGCCCAGGACATGTGGGAGTACGGCTTCCTGTTCGCGCCGGCGCTGACGATCGGCGGCGGCACCAGCGAGGTGCAGCGCAACATCATCGGCGAACGCGTGCTCGGCCTGCCGCACGACATCGACGTCGAAGTCGGCAAGACCTGGGCCGAGTCCCGCGTCGTCATGCGATGACGCCGGCGGCAGTCGCGAAGCTGTAGCCCTTCGCGCGGAGGCCGTCGATCATGCGCTGGAGCCCCGAGTAGTCGCTCGACGCGCCACCGACGTGCAGGAGGAAGATCGCGCCGGGCACGGCGCCGTCGACGACGCGCTGCACGGCTTCGTCGGCGGGGACACCCTTCCAACCCCACGAGTCGACGGTCCACATCAGCTCGTAGCGGTAGCCCCCCAGGGCGACGTCGGCGCGCACCGACGCGTCTTCGGCGCCGTAGGGCGGGCGGAACCACGGCTTGGTCGTCGCCCCTGATGCCGCGTGCACCGCGGCTTCGGTGCGCGCCAGTTGGTCGAGGCGTTGCGCCTGGGTGAGGACGGGTCCGCCGTACCCGCCGGTGAACGACGGGTGGTCGTAGCTGTGGTTGACCAGCAGGTGCCCTTCGGCCGCCATGCGCGCCACGAGGCCCGGGTTGGCCTCGGTCCACTTGCCCGTGAGGCCGAACGTCGCCTTGATGCCGTTGGCTTTGAGGACGTCGAGGATCTGCGCCGCGTATCCCGTGTCCGAACCGGCGTCGAAGGTGAGCGCCACCGTCATCCGATTCGGATTGCCGCGCCGCACGACGATGGCCGGTGCCACGGCGGCGGTCGTCGTCGTTGTCGCTCGACGCGTTGTGGTGCTCCCCGGCGTCGTGGTGGTTGTCGTTGACGGCGTCGTCGTCGACGCGGTCGACGTGGTTGTCGTGCTCGTGGAGGTCGACGTGGTTGTCGTCGTCGGGGTCGACCTGTTGCCGCCGGAGCGGGCGATCACGAGCGCGACCGTCGCGATGACGGCCAGCACCGCGGCCATCACGGCGATCAACGTGCGTCGCGACATGCCGCGAGGGTCCGCCGTTCATAGGCCGCGCAGTAGGGACGAAAGTCCCACCCAAGTGCCCATGTGGCGGACTTAGGAACGTGAATCGCGCCGGATCACGTTCCTAACTCCGCCAAACGGTTCAGTCGGCGGGGTTGAGGCATCTACGGCTTGAAGGCGCCGTCTCTTTCGAGGAAGTGGCGGTGCCAGCGGTGCGGCGTCGCCAGGATCGCCCGGGGCTCGTCTTCGAAGAGCCAGCGGGCGAAGTTGCGCCGCGTCCAGTCGGTGAGCCCGGCGACGCGCAGCGCGTAGCGGATGCCCTTGCGGTGCGCGAGGCCGTTGCGCGACAACCAGCCGGCGAGGCGGTTGTCGCGCGCGAGGCCCGTCGCGACGACCCTCCGGTAGCGCGCCGCCGGATCGCCGCTGCTCAGGATCGCCATCGCCGCGTACTCGCCCGTCTCGAGCGCCTGGCCGATGCCTTCGCCCGTCATGGGGTCGGTGGCGCGGGCGGCGTCGCCCACGAACAGCACTCGCCCGTCGAGTGCGTCGAGCGCCGTCTTTTCGACCCGGGCCGGGATCGGCCACGCCTTGGCCGGGGACTCCTCCGCCGATTCACCGATCACGTCGACGAACTGGGCGCGCTCGAGCACGTCGCGGAACCGGCGGCCGAGGTCCTTCGTCGGCTCGCCCGGCTTGCGCAGGATGCCGATGCCGACGTTCACGATGTCGTCGGCGAGCGGGAACGACCAGGCATACCCAGGCCGCAGGTCTTCTTCGAACAGCACCCACAGATCCCGCGCCGCCGGCGCCGTCGACTTGCGGTACTGGCGGAACGCGTGCCACTCGCCGAGGTACCCCTCTTCGTCGCTGGCGCCCGTCAGCTTGCGCACCGCCGACCACACGCCGTCGGCGGCGATCACGTAGTCGGCGTCGAGCACGTCGCCGTCGTCGGTCGACACACGCACACCGGTACCGACGGCCGCGACCCCGGCGACGCCGACGCCCTCGCGCACGTCGGCGCCCGCGGCGCGGGCCAACTCCACGAGGGCGGCGTCGAGTTCGCTCCGCCGGACGACCGCGGCGTACACGCCGCGACCACGCGGCATCGGGAAGCGGAACGTGCGGCCCGACACGCTGCGCACCACGACGTCGTCGACCGTCTGCCAACTCGGCAACGCTGCCGGGTCGAGGCCGAGTTCCTCGAGGCGGCGCAGCGCACCCGTCGTGAGGCCGTCACCGCAGCACTTGTCGCGCGGGAAGGTCGCCTTGTCGATCACGACGACGGTCGCGCCGCCGCGGGCCAACGTGATGGCCGCGGCGCTGCCCGCCGGTCCCGCACCCACAACGACAACGTGCATCGACGACTACGCGAGCTTGAGGATCTCGTCGAAGCCTTCGTGCAGGCAGCCCACGAGTACCTCAGGATCCGGAACCGCCGCCGGGTCGGAGTTGACGCCGATGTAGACCTCTTCGGGCCCTGACATGAGCGTGATGTTGAGGGCCGCGCCCGACAGCGGACCAAAGGGGAACGACGCCTCGAGGTGCGCGCCCGCGAGGTAGACGTCCATCGGCGCACCAGGCACGTTCGAGGTCGTGAAGTCGACGCCTTTGAGCATGGAGCCGAACAGCTGGGTCGTGACCCGCGACGGCAACCGGGTCAGCACTCCCGCCATCGGACTTACGAAACCCAGCGCGGGCTCGGCGCGCTGGGCGAGCACGAGTTCACGGATCGCGGCCATACGCTCGACGGGATCGCTGATGTTCGTCGGCACGGCGAAGCGGGCCGGCACGAACTGGTTGCCGCCGGCGGCCGCCGAGGCCTCGCGGATGTTGATCGGCATGCCCATGCGCAGCGCTTCGATGTCGACGCCGTGATGCGCGTGGTACGCCCGCAACCCCCCGGCCACACCGCCGACGAACGCGTCGTTGAGCTTGCCGCCCGCCGCCTTCGCCGCTGACTTCAAGTCCGGCAACGAGATCGTGAGCGTGTCGTAGTGCGCCGACAGCGACCGCTCGACCATAAGGGGCGACAGCGGCTCGAACGCCGGCGCCAGCATGCGCGCCAGCGACGAGACCATGTCGTTGGCGGCGGTCGCGGTGTCGCGGGGCGTGCGCACCGCTTTGACCACCTCGCCGGCGAGGCGCGAGACGATGCCGGCTTGGCGGCGCGCCTCATGGGCGATGCCGTCGGTGAGTAGTTCGAGGGCGTTGAACCGCTGCGGTGCCGGTGCCTCGGGTAGCGGACCGAGATCGACGGTCGGTTCGCGTTCGAGGTCGAGCATGGTGAGCGCGATCTCGACGCCGCCGACGCCGTCGGTCACGGAATGGTGCACCTTCTGCACCATCGCCGCCTTGCCGCCTTCGAGTCCTTCCACGATGTAGAACTCCCACAGCGGCCGAGCGCGGTCGAAACCCTGCATCCCGATCGGCGCCACCAGGTCGAGCAACTCGCGCAGCGTGCCGTTGCCCGGCGCCTTCAGGAAGCGCAGGTGGTAGTTGAGGTCGAAGTTCGGATCGAACACCCAGCGCGGCGGCGCGGCCGAGAGCGACGACTGCACCGCGTGCTGGCGCAGCCGCGGAATGAGCAACGTCGACCGGTGAATGCGGTCGACCAACCGCTCGCGATCCGGTGCTCGGTCGAGAATCGCGACCGCCACGATGGTGGAACGCAGCAGCGGATCTTTTTCGATGCCCCACATCAGGGCATCGGAGTCGCTCATGCGATCGTCGAACTCGAGATCAGCCATGAACGAATGCTACGTGGTCAGTGCGGCGGCGAGCCCTTCGTCGATCGTGGGGTAGCGGAACTCGAAGCCGGCATCGAGGAGTTTGCGGGGCACGACGCGCTGGCTGGCGAGCAGCGAGTCGACCAGTTCGCCGCCGAGCGCGAGGCGCAGGGCGATCGGCGGCACCGTCAGGAACGTGGGGCGGTGCAGCACGCGCCCGAGCGCTTTGGTCCACTCGGCGTTGGTCACCGGATTCGGTGCCGTGAGGTTCACCGGCCCCGTGAGCGACGGTGTGTCGATGGCGAAGCGCAGGGCGCGCACTTCGTCTTCGAGTGCGATCCAGCTCACGTAGAAGTCGCCGCTGCCGATCTTGCCGCCGAGGCCGAGTTTGAACGGCAGCAGCTGCCGCTTCAACGCGCCACCGCGTGCGCTCTGCACGATGCCGGTGCGGGCATGCACGACGCGCGTGCCGGCGCTCTCCGCGGCGGCGGTCGCCGCCTCCCACGCTGTGACGACGCCGGCGAGGAAGTCGTCGCCCGGACGTTGCGACTCGTCGACGATGGTGGCGCCGGGCGCGCCGTAGACGCCAACGGCCGATCCCGACACGAGGGTCGGCACCTTCGCCGCCGCGCACGCCTCGGCGATCGCGGTGGTGCCCACGACGCGCGAGTCGCGGATGCGCTGCTTTTGCTCTTCCGTCCAGCGTTTCTCGGCGACGCCCTCGCCGGCGAGGTTGACCACGGCGTCGACGCCGTCGAGCACGCCCGGCGCGACTGAGCCCGCGACCGGGTCCCACTGCTGGCCGCGCTGCATGCGGATCACCTCGTGCCCGTCAGCGGTGAGCGACGCCGTGAGCGCGCTGCCGATGAGTCCGCTGCTGCCCGTTACCGCGACACGCATGCGCGCGACCCTAGGGGCTCGTCGTGGAAGGCGACGCGGGCTTCGTCGTGGTCGTCGCCTTCGGTGGGCTCGTCGTCGTGGTTGCGCTCACTGTCCCGTCGCAGTTCTGTCCTTCGCCGGGTCGGTACACCGCGTGGATCTTGTCGACCTTCTTCGTCCCGTCGGGATACGTGCGCGTGCGCTCGGTCACGACGTCGGTGCACACGCCGCGCTTGCCCTGGGTCTGGTTGGTCTGCTCGGCGATGGCGTACTTCGTCGAGTACAGCGTGACGGTGAGCGACGTCCCCGTGTACGTCGGCCACACCAGCACGCCGTAGGGCGTGCTGTTGCCGATCACGAGATCGGGCTGCGGGTAGTTGAGCGTGGCGTCGCGGCCGTAGGGGTACCGGCTGATGTAGATGCTGTGGCTCTGGTGTGAAATCAGATCGAGACCGCCGAAGAACGCCGCGTTCCACAGTGTCGTGGCGAATTGGGAGATGCCACCGCCGACGGCTTCGGAGAACACGCCGTCTTCGATCACGTGGTCGACGACGAAGCCCTTCGCCAGCGTGCGCGGCCCGATGAGCGTGTTGATCGACAGCCGGGTGTGGGGCTTCATCACGTAGCCGCGCACGAGATCGGCGATGTGGTGGATGTTCTGCACACGCGGCTGGCAGCACACGTGGTGCGTGGTGAACGTACCGATCACTTCCTTGATGCCGAAGGCGTTGATGTCGGCCTGGGTGATGTCGGGCTCGGTGATCTTCAGCGGCAGGGTGATGGGCTTGGCCGGCGGGCGGCGGATTGCCGCAGTGAGCAGCGTCGACACCTGATCCGGGTCGCAGCACTTGGTGCCTTCCGAACCGGGGGTAACCACGACGGCGCCACTGCTCGAGATGCCGTACTTCGTCTGCGCGACAGGCTTGCCGACGTCGGGGAACAACTTCTGGAGGTCGGTGACTGCTCGCGGGCCGTTGACGCCGAGCAACAGCGCCTCAGCCGTGGGCAGCGCGTCGATCCAACCGGCGAGCATCGTGGGCGACACTGTCTGCGTCTCGCCGCCGGCGCTTACCTTCAACTCCAGCTTGCCCAGCGCGTTCGCTTGGCGGGCGAGCGCTTCGGCGTCCGCCATCGTGTAGCGCGGTGGCACGCGCCCGCGGCCGACCTTGAGACGGATGGGCGCGCCGTCGGCAACAGCTCCGGGCAGCAAGCGCGCCACCTCGGTCGGATCGATGCCGTAGCCCGCTTGGCCGTTGACGGCGACGAAGACGCCCTTCGTGCGCGTGAGCGACGGCTCCTTCGACGGGGTCTTCGGCCCGGGGTCGTGGGCGGCGACGGCGGCGCGCAGCTTCGCTTCGTCGATCGAGATCTGGATCGACGCCGGCCGCTCTGAGACCCACGCCTTCACCGCGCTCCACAGCCGTCCGAGCGGGTTGCCGCTCCGGCCGACGCGCATGGTGGCCTTGACGGTTTTGGCGACGTCGACGCGGGCGCCGAGATCGTCGAGGGTGATCTTGAACCCGTGGCGCGGCGCGTCGATTTGCACTGTGGTCTTGCGCAGTTGGGTGTCGATGGCCTTCACGCGGGCGGTGAGCTCTGCGCGCGACAGCCCGGCGACGCTGTGGCCGCTCAGCGTGACGTGGCGCGCCACCTTGCCATGGCCGTTGATGGCCATGGCCGTGCCGACGAGCCCGCAGGCGAGAACCGCCACTCCGAGCGCGACGAAGACAAGCCGCCGCCTGGGATGCATCACGACTAACGCTCGCGCAGATTCCGTCACGGGTTGCGCATGGTGCGCCGCACAAACGACGCGAACGGACCCGGGTGACTCATGTGGCCCCCATGGCCCGCGCCTTCAATCCACTGCACTTCGGTGTCGAACATCTTCGCCATTACTTCACAGCCCTGCTTGTGGTGCTCCTGTGTAAGTGAACCACCCGCAACGGCCACAGGAACCGTCACCTCCTGCGCCTCGAACGGCGCGGCACCGCCGTGGAGCATGCGCAGATCGGACAACAGCGCCGGGCCCTCGGCCTTGCGCTGCTGTTGGGTCTTCATCGGCAGCATCTCCCACGCCTCGTCTCCGGCGAGGTATCGCATGAACGACTCGGCGGCCGTGGCGGGGTCGGAATCCTCGGCCAGCGTGCGTGCGCCGGCCGTCGTCGTGGGCCACTCCGGCAGCCACGGCATCGGTGATTCGTAGACGCCGACCGCTTTCACCAGATCAGGCCGGCGCGCCGCGGCAGTCAGCGTGATGACGCCGCCGAGGCTGTGGCCGATGAGGTACGCCGGCTGGTCGCCGATCACGTCGATCAGGTCGTCGACGTGCGTGTCGAGCGAGTCTGACAGCGGCGCTTCCATCGAATGGGCGTAACCGCGACGGTCATAGGTGATGACGACTTCGTCGTAGAGGTAGCCAACGACGCGACTGAAGCTCGCGCCGCGGTCCATCACGCCATGGACGAGCACGACGCGGGGCGCGTCGTCCTCGCGGTCGTCGTCGAAGACCTGCACCGACAAGTGGGGTTCCACGCCCGAAAGATTGGCAGGCCACGATGGGGGAATGCGTCATCGTGGAGCCGCGCACGTTTTCGTCGCCGACCTGGCCGCGCCGGTGCTGACCAGCGACGACGCGCACCACCTCGCCCGGGTGCTGCGCTTGCGCGCCGGCGAACCCGTGACGGCATCGGACGGCCGCGGCGGCTATCGGCTGTGTGCCTTCGCCGAGAATGACGCGCTCGAGCCGCTCGGCGCCGTCGAGTACGACGACGCGCCGGGGGTCGCCGTCACCGTCGCGTTCGCGCTCACCAAGGCCGACAAGCCCGAGCTGGCGGTCCAGAAGCTGACCGAGCTCGGCGTCGACCGCATCGTGCCGGTGGCGGCGGCGCGCAGCGTCGTGCAGTGGGACGCGGCAAAGGCGGCGCGCAACGTCGAGCGCTGGCGCGCCGTCGCCCACGCCGCCGCCATGCAGTCGCGGCGGGTGTTCCTGCCCGAGGTCGCCGACGTCACCCCGCTGGCCGGTGTCGCGGGGGAGGGCGTGGCGCTGGCCGAAGCCGAGGGCGGCCCGCTCGACGCCCGGATCCACACGATCGCCGTCGGCCCCGAGGGCGGCTGGACCGACGAAGAACTGGCGGTGGTGCCCCGCCACGTCGATCTGGGGCCGACGACGCTGCGCGCCGAAACCGCTGCCGTGGCCGCCGGCGTGCTGCTGACGGCCCTTCGGGACGGTCGCCTCATTGCTGGGGGTGGCCGCTGACCACCTAGAGTGGTTTTCGTGGACGAGGACGCGACGACCAGCGACGCGGACGCCAACTACAGCCTTCGGGTGGGTCAGCGCCTGCGGGCCGTCCGCAAGCAGCGAAATCTGTCGTTGCAGGCGGTGGAGGCCCGTTCCGAGGGCGAGTTCCGGGCGTCGGTGCTCGGGGCCTACGAACGCGGCGAGCGCGCCATCTCCGTCGCCCGCCTGCAGCGCCTGGCGGCGCTGTACGACGTTTCCGTCGACTACCTCCTGCCCGGCCACGCCGATGCAAGCGTGACGCTCGACCTGCGCGAGACGGCGGTGGCGGGCGCGCCGCCGAGCTGGCCCGTCGCCGGCGACGAAGGTCCGCCCGTCGTCATCGACCTCGACGGCCTCGAACGGCTGCCGGCGGACGAGCGGGAGCTGATCGGCCGCTACGTCGGCATGATCCAGGTCAAGCGTCAGGACTTCACGTCGCGCCGCATCGCGATCCGTCGCGACGACCTGCGGGCCCTTGCCTTCCTCTTCGAAACGACGCCGGCGATCATGCGCCGGCGGCTGGACCAGTTGGGTGTTTCCATCCGCGCCTGACGCGTACGGCGTCTACATCCACGTCCCGTTCTGCTCGAAGCGCTGTGATTACTGCGCCTTCGCCACGTGGACCGACCGGCATCACCTCCAGGCTTCCTACGTCGACGCCTGCCGCGCCGAACTGGCGCGCGCTGACCTGGTGCCGGCCACCTCGGTGTTCGTGGGCGGCGGCACGCCGTCGCTGCTCGACCCGGTGCTCCTCGGTGAACTGCTGCGTGACGTTCGCCTGGCGCCGGGCGCCGAGGTCACCGTCGAGTGCAACCCCGACAACGTGACGGCCGGCCTGCTGGCGATCTACCGCGACGCGGGCGTCACGCGCATTTCGCTCGGCGTCCAGTCGACGGTGCCCCACGTGCTGCGGTCGCTCGGCCGTGAGCACGACCGCGCCGCGGTCCACCGCGCCGTCGAACTCGTCGCCGGCGCCGGTTTCGCCAGCTGCAACGTCGACCTCATCTATGGCGCCGCCGGCGAGTCGGTCGCCGACTGGGAGACGACGCTGCGCGACGTGCTCGCCCTCGCGCCGCGGCCGCCCCACGTCAGCGCCTATGCCCTGACGGTCGAGCCGGGCACGCCGCTGGCGGCACAACCCGCCCGCCACCCCGACGACGACGACCAGGCGACCAAATACCTCCTCGCCGAGGAGTTGCTGGGCGCCGCCGGACTGGCCAACTACGAGATCTCGAACTGGGCCGAGCCGGGCCACGAGTGCCGGCACAACTGGCTGTACTGGTCACAGGGCGACTACCGCGGCATTGGTTGCGCCGCCCATTCCCACGCGGCGGGCCGGCGCTGGTGGAATCACCGCACCCCCGAGCGCTACATCGACGCCGTCGCCTCGGCCACGAGCCCTGAGAGCGGAGCCGAGGAACTCGACGAGACCACGCGTGAAGAAGAGGCCCTGCAATTGGCGCTGCGCACCCGCGACGGCGTGCCCGTCGGCGCCCTCGACGAGTCCGATCCCGACCTCGCGGACCTCGTCGAACGCCGAGGCGGGCGGCTCGTTCTGACCGTCGCCGGGCGGCTTTTGGCCAACGAAGTGGCGCTGCGGCTCCGATCACCGGCCCGTAGGCCCTAACGTCGCGCTTGAGATGAAACCGCGCAAGAACCTGGGCAATATCGCCATCGTCGCCGTTGCCGTCGTCGCTTTCGGTGCGTTCGTGCTCCTCGCCACCAAGGGCGGCAAGCACCACAGCAACCTGTCGGCGGTCGCTCCGACCACCACGCTCAAGCGCGTCACCACGACGACCGAGGAGCCGACGACCACTACGACCGTGTTCGTCGAGGACACCACGACCACCGCCCCGGCCCCCGTGACCACCGTCGCCACCACCACCGCGACCACCGTCAAGCACACGACGACGACCAAGAAACCCACGACGACCACGACGGTCGCCTCGCCGAGTGGTCCGGTCACGGAGCACACCGACAACAGCGCATCGTTCACCCACGGTTCCGACGGCTCGTTCAGCGCCAGCGCCACCCAGCCGCCGAGCGGGGCCGATCCGTTCCGCTTCACGATCAAGACGGCTGCGGGCGGCGGCGTCAGCGGCGACACCGCCTCGGTCAAATTCACGGTCACCATGGACAATCAGTCGGGCAAATCTGTCGCCTTCCCCGACAACAACATCGTCGTGACGGTCACGCTGCACACGTCTGGGGGCAGCGACATCGTCTTCACGATGACGGCGAGCAACCAGGCGCCCCTCAAGTCGGGCGAGGCCATCACCCTTTCCCAGACCCGGGACGTGTCCGGATACGGCACTTTCGACGCGACTGCGACATGTGATGTCAATTACGGGTAATGCAATCCCATGGCTGATCCGATCGTTTGGTTGAGCACGAAGGAATGCTGTGCGCGGCTGGGTGTGACCGTGCGCACGCTGTACCGGTTCATCGACGAGGGCCAACTCGTCGCCTATCAAATGGGTCGCGTCATCCGCGTCCAGGAGCAGGACCTCGACAAGTTCGTCGAGAGCGTCCGAATCGCCCCGGGATCGCTGGCGCATCTGTATCCCGACACCGCCGGCGGGGAGATGCTCAGCATCCACGGCCGGCCCGACTACGACGAGCAGGAGGGGTAGTTGGGCGAGGCGGAGTGCCTGTTTTGCAAGATCGTCCGTAGCGAGATTCCCGCCACCGTCGTCCTCGACGACGACGACGTGGTGGCCTTTCGCGACCTGAACCCGATGGCGCCGACCCACGTCCTCGTCATCCCGAAGCAGCACATCGTCGGCGCCGACCACATCGCGGACGAGCACGGCGACGTGCTGGCCAAGATGTTCATGGCCGCCCGCGCGGTGGCGGTGGCCGAGGGCGTCGACGCCTCCGGCTACCGCACCGTGTTCAACGTCGGGCCGGACTCGGGCCAGTCCGTCCCGCACCTCCACCTCCACGTACTCGGAGGCCGGCAAATGTCCTGGCCTCCGGGGTAGCCCCCGGTACGCTTCGCGTAACTCAGTGTCGCCAACCGCTACCTACCTCGTCCCCGGCAACGACCTCATGGCCGCGCTCGTCGGCCAGCACGACGAGATCCTGCGCGCCATCGAGGCGGCGTTTCCCGGCACGTCGATCGTCGTGCGGGGCAACGAGGTCATCATCGACGGGGGCGACGCCGGCAACGTCGAGCGTCTCTTCTCCGAGCTCGTGAAGCTGCTCGAGTCGGGCACGCCGCTCGACACCGCCAACGTGGTGCGCACCATCGACATGATCCGCAAGGACGAGGTGCCGAGCGAGATCCTGACCGCCGAGGTGTTGAAGTCGGCGCGCGGGCGCAGCGTGCGGCCCAAGACCGCCGGCCAGAAGCGCTACGTCGACGCCATCATGAGCCACACCGTCACCTTCGGCATCGGGCCGGCGGGCACGGGCAAGAGCTATCTCGCCGTCGCCCTGGCGGTGCAGGCGCTCCAGGCCAAGGCCGTCGAACGCATCATCCTCACGCGCCCCGCCGTCGAGGCGGGCGAGCGCCTCGGCTTCCTGCCCGGCGACATGCTCGCCAAGGTCGATCCGTACCTGCGTCCGCTCTACGACGCCCTCTACGACATGCTCACCACCGAAGGTGCGTTGAAGCTCTTGGAGCGCAACACGATCGAAGTTGCGCCGCTGGCCTTTATGCGCGGCAGGACGCTTAACGGTTCCTTCATCATCCTGGACGAGGCGCAGAACACGACGCCGGAGCAGATGAAGATGTTCCTCACCCGCATCGGCTTCGGCTCCAAGGCGGTGGTGACGGGCGACGTCACCCAGGTCGACCTGGCAACGGGGAAGTCGGGGCTCGTCGGCGTCGAGGCGATCCTCGGCGGCGTCGACGACATCGCGTTCGTCCGTCTCAGCGATCGTGACGTCGTGCGTCACAAAATCGTCGCCGACATCGTGTCGGCCTACGAACGCCACGACACCGCCAACGCCAAGACGTCGCGGCGAAAGCATTGATCCACGTCTTCGTCAGCGACGAGCAGTCGGACCAGCCGGTCGACGCCCCGCGCTGGCAACTCCTCGCCGACAAGGTGCTGCGCGCCGAGAAGGTCAAGGGTGACGCCGAGTTGTCGGTTCTGTTCGTCGACGAAGCCACCATCGCGTCGTTGAACGAGCGATTCCTCGGCAAGAGCGGCCCCACCGACGTGCTGGCGTTTCCCCTCGACGACGACCCCGACGAGCCGGGGCGGTGGCCCGACGCCGGTGGACCCGCTCCCGGTCGCGAACCGCCCGAGCCGAGCGATCTGCCGACGCTGCTGGGCGACGTCGTCATCTGTCCGTCGGTGGCGGCGCGCAACGCGCCCGAGCACGCCGGCACCTACGACGACGAGATCGCACTGCTGCTTGTGCACGGCATCCTCCACCTACTCGGGATGGATCACATCGAGGAAGCCGACGCCGAGAAGATGGAAGCGCGCGAACGCGAGCTGCTGGCGGAGTTCCACTCGTGAGCGGCGGCGAGATCGTCATTCTCGTGGTGGTCGTGCTGCTCGTCTTCAACGCGAGCCTGCTCGCGCTCGCGGAGACGAGCATCACGCGCATGAGCAAGCACAAAGCCACCGTGATGGCCGACGAGGGCCGCCCGGGAGCCCGCGAGCTCGTCCGCATCACCAGCCAGCCCGAGCGTTACCTCAACCCGGTCTTGCTCGTGGTGCTCGGGTCGCACCTGGCGGTCGGCACGCTCGTGGGCATTGTCGCGGAGCGGCATTTCCACCAGTGGGGCGTCGTGTTGGGCATCGTGTTCGAAATCGCGATCCTCTTCGTCGTAGGTGAGGCGGCGCCGAAGACGTGGGCGGTGCTCAACGGCGACCGCGCCGCGCTGCTTGTTGCCCGGCCCGTGCTCGCCATCGGCAACTTCCCGCCGCTGCGGGCGATTGCCCGTGCACTGATCGCGGTGTCGAACGCGCTGTTGCCTGGCCGGGGACTCAAGCAAGGCCCGTACGTGTCGGAAGAGGAACTGCTGGCGCTCACCGACGCGGCGGCCGACGAAGACGTGATCGAGCAGGAAGAGCGCGAGCTCATTCGTTCGGTGTTCGAGTTCGGCGACACGGTGGCGCGCGAGGTGATGGTGCCGCGGCCCGACGTCGTCGCCGTCGAAGGGGCGCAGCAAGTCACCGAGGTGATCGAGGTGGCGCTGCGCCACGGGTTCTCCCGCATACCCGTCTACGACGAGAACATCGACAACATCATCGGCGTCGTGTTCACCAAGGATCTGCTGCGCGCCGAGCGCGAAGGGCGCGCCGACATCGGCGTGCGCAACCTGGCGCGCGAGGGCCTGTTCGTACCCGAAAGCAAGCCGGTGGCGGAACTGATGCGCGAGATGCAGCGGCGCAAGCTGCATCTCGCGTTCGTGCTCGACGAGTTCGGCGACACCGCTGGCATCGTCACGCTCGAAGACCTCATCGAGGAACTCGTGGGCGAGATCACCGACGAGTACGACGTCGAGGAGGCGCCGATCGAGCGCCTGCCCAACGGCGACGTGCGGGTCAACGGCAAGATGCCCATCGACGAGGTCAACGAGCTGCTCAAGATCGCACTGCCCGAGGGCGATGACTGGGACACGGTCGCGGGTCTGCTGTTCAACAAGATGGGCCACGTCCCGGTCGACGGCGAGCACGTGATGTGCGGCGGCCACATGCTCACCGCCGAGCGCGTGCAGGGTCGACGCATCGGACGCGTGCGCATCAAGGTCGGCGCCGCGCCCGCATCCGACCACCACGAGTGACGATGCGCTCCGGATTCGCCACGTTGGTGGGCCGGCCGAACGTCGGCAAGTCGACGCTGCTCAACACCATCCTCGGCACGAAGGTGTCGATCGTCTCGAACAAGGTCCAGACGACGCGCCACGCGGTGCGCGGCGTGCTCACCCGCCCCGATGCCCAGATCGTCTTCGTCGACACGCCGGGCATCCACAAGCCGCGCACGCGCCTCGGCACGCGTCTCAACGCCACGGCCACCGACGCCCTCGACGGAGTCGACGTCGTGTGCCTCGTGCTCGACGCCACCGCGCCGCTCGGCGACGGTGACCGCTTCGTCGCCAGTCTCACGCCGCCGGGCGCGCTCGTCGTGGTCAACAAGTGCGACCGGGCGTCGAAGGATCAGATCATCACGCAGCTCGCGGCCGCCGGCGGGCTCGACAAGGCCGAGTACTTCCCGGTCTCGGCCCGCACAGGTCAAGGCGTCGACGCGCTGGTCGACGCCATCGCGCAACGCTTGCCCGAAGGCCCGCTGCTCTACCCCGCCGACCAGGTGAGCGACACCAGCGAAGAACACTGGGTCGCCGAGTTGGTGCGCGAGCAGCTGCTGGCGATCCTGCGCGAGGAGTTGCCGCACTCCGTCACGTGCCGTGTCGTCGACTGGGACTGGCCAGTCGTGAAGGTCGAGATCCTCGTCGAGCGCGATTCGCAGAAGGGCATCGTCATCGGCAAGAAGGGCGAGGTACTCAAGCGCGTCGGTATTGCCGTGCGCGAGCAGATGCCCGAAGGCGTGTTCCTCGATCTCGTCGTGAAGGTGGAAAAGGACTGGCAGCGCCGCGACGCGTCGCTCGATCGGCTCGGGTTCTGAGCGCGGCCCGGCGTTTCGTGATCTACGGCGCCGGCGCCATCGGCGGCGTCGTCGGCGCGCAGTTGTTCCGCGCCGGGACCGAGGTCGTGCTCATCGCGCGCGGCGCGCACGCGGATGCGATGCAGCGGCGGGGCATCACCCTCGAACACGGCGACGACGAAGAAACCTTCGCCGTCCCCGTCGTCACCGATCCGGCCGCGATCGACTGGCGCGCCGACGACGTCGTGGTGCTCACGATGAAGTCGCAGGACACGTCGGCGGCGGTGCGGGCCCTCGCCGCGGTGGGGCCGCCGTCGCTCGCGGTCGTGTGCGCCCAGAACGGCGTCGACAACGAGCGGGTGGTATTGCGCCACTTCGAGCACACCTACGGCTGCGTCGTGATGATGCCCGCTGCCCACCTCGAAGCGGGCGTGGTGCAGGCGCACGCCTGGCCGACGCCGGGCCTGCTCGACGTGGGCCGCTATCCCCGCGGCAGTGACGACACCGCCCATGAGGTCGTCGCCGCGTTCAACGCTGCGGGGTTTCACTGCGTCGTGCGCGACGAGGTCATGCGGTGGAAGTACACGAAGCTGCTGATGAATCTCGCGAACGCGATCGTGGCGTTGAGTGGCTCGAGCGAGGAGGCGGGACAGCTCCGGCGCGCCGCCCGGCACGAAGGCAAGGCGGTGCTCGACGCCGCCGGCATCGACTACGCGTCCGACGAGGAAGACCGCGAACGGCGCGCTGACCACCTGACGATCGTGCCGATCAAAGGTGAGCACCGGCTCGGCGGGTCGACGCACCAGAGCCTCGCTCGCGGCGCGGGCGACGTCGAGACGGACTGGCTCAACGGCGAGATCGTGCTGCTCGGTCGTCTTCACGGGGTAGCGACTCCGGTGAACGCTGCACTCCAGCGGCTGGCCAACGAAGCGGCGCGCGCGCACGTGGCGCCGGAGTCGATTCCCGCGGCTGCGATTCTCGAACAGATTTAGCGGGCGGCGTCCGGCGGAGGGGGGAGGGGTCGCCGGAAGCCGGCCCGCTGACGAGGCGTCACCGTGCCGGGTTAGGCGGCGACCTCGTAGACGAAGTTCTTCTTGCTGAAGTGGCGCCGCGTTGCCCGCACGGCGTCGGCGACGCGTACGGCCATCCGCTGCTCGAACTCTTCGGCGATGGCGGGGCCCGAAATCGTGACGCGCAATTCGCCACCGGTCGTGTCGAAGCCGAACCGCAGTTCGTGGGCGACGAGGCCGGCGTCGTCGAGAATCGGATGGATCCGGCGGAAGATCTCGTGGCGCAGGTCGTCGTTGCTGGCGTCGATCGCTTCCTCGCAAGCGAGGACCACGTCACCGTGAACGCGTGCGCCGACCCAGGGCTCGTAGGGGTCGTACGCCTCGAGGCCACGCTCGACCAGCGGGATGCCGGCGCGCAGGGCGCACTGCGCTCCCGCCTCGAGGCCGGTGGGACGCGGTTGCGCCTGGGGGCGCACGACGAGGGCGACGTCTACGCCGTCCTCGATCGGGCACGTGCCCTCGGCCACACCGGTGCACACGAAGGGGTGCGGCCGCGGTTGGTCGCCCCACCGGTCCGGGAAGCAGCCCACGACGCTGTGGCCGGCTTCGAGGAGACGAGTCGTGTCAGCGAGCCCACTGCCGGGCTGGCTTTCGACGAGTAGGACCTTCAGTCCGGTCATCGCCGTGCCGCCCGCTGGACGCGGACGACGCGGACGCCCACGGCGTGGCGGCGCACGATCTCGAGCGCCGAGCCAACACTCGCAAGCATGAGGGCTGCGACAAGCCATTCGGTCATGCCTGTATTGGACCCGTCGCCGGCGCGGCGGCAGTAGAGGCAGAAGTCCCGGCGCCGGTGGGACTCCCGTCGGTTCAATCCGCGGCGTGATACCGCCGCAGGAACGCCGCGACTTCCGCGCGGTCCTTCGTGCGCTTCATCGGGGGCAACGCGTTGATGAGATCCCAGCGGTAGTTGGCCGTTGCCAGGCGGGAGTCGAGCACGGCGACCACCCCGTGGTCCGTGGCGGAACGAATCAGGCGTCCCGCGCCTTGGGCCAGCAGCGTGGCGGCGCGGGGCAGGTCGATGAGCCGGAACGCAGCGCTGCCGGCGCGCTCGCGGCGGGCGAGCAGCAGCGGTTCGTCGGGCCGAGGGAACGGGATGCGGTCGATGGTGACTAGCGACAGCGTGCGGCCCGGCACGTCGACGCCCTGCCAGTAGCCCATGGTGGCGAACAGGCACGCCGCCTCTTCGCGGGCGAAGGCGTCGACCAGCTTGGGCTTGGGCAGGTCGCCTTGGGCGAGGATCGGGACCTTCAGCCGCGTCCGCATTTCCTCGGCGGCCTTCTGCATCGCCGTCCAGCTGGTGAACAGCGCCAGCGTGCGGCCGCCGGCGGCGTCGATTAGCACGCTGAGTTCGTCGTGCAGCTGGTCGCGGTAGGTCTCGTTGCGGGGGTCGGGCAGGTGGGTGGCGCAATACAGCAGCGCCTGGGTGCCGAAGTCGAACGGGCTGCCGGCGTCGAGCTCGTCGTGCGCGTCGGCCGGGATGCCGACGCGCACCGCCAGGCTCGCCGGCACGGTCGCGCTCGTGAGGATCGCCGTGTGCTCGGGCCACAGCCGTTCGGACAGCTCGCCGCCGACGTCGATCGGCGCCACCTTCAGCACCGGGGCGTGGGCGGGACCCTCGACCCAGCGCACGTGCGACGCCCCGACGTCGCGCACCACCGACAAGTCGCCGGCGAGGTGGCCGCCGGCCATCTGGACCCGCGCCTTCGTCGGGTCGTCGTCGGGCGCGCCCTTGATGGCGCGCAGCAGCGCCTGCGTGCGCTCGATGCCCTCGGTCAACATCTCGGCGAGCGGGGTCGGCAGGTCGCCGACGAGGCGCTGGTTGACGTAGGGCTCCACGGCGCGCTCGAAGCGGTCGCCCGCCGCGATCAACTCGTCGACGGACGCGCCGTCGCCCGGACCGACGAGCCGGCGGGCGTTGCGGGCCAGGCTGCTGAAGCGGCCCGAGGTCATCTCGAGGCCCAACGAACTCGCCGCGATGTCTTCGAGCTCGTGCGCCTCGTCGAAGATGACGACGTCGTGATCGGGCAGCACGTGGCCGCCCGATGCCAGGTGGCTGCCGTAGAGGTGCGTGTTGACGATGATGACGTCGGCCTGTTCGGCCGCCATCCGCGCCCGCTCGGCGAAGCAATCCATGCCCGACGGGCACTTGGCCGCCCCCGGGCACTCCATACCGGTGACGCTCACCATCGACCACGCCTTGGGCGACGGCTCGAACGGCAGGTCGCTGCGATCGCCAGTGTGGGTCTTGCGGCCCCAGTCGACGAGCTGCACGATCTCCTTGCCGAGGCTGGTGGTGGTGGCCACCTCCTCGATCTGGAGTTGCTCGTCGCCGCCGCCCTGCACCTCGCGGGCGCGCTGCTTGCACAGGTAGTTCGACCGACCCTTGAGCACGGCGAACTCGAACGGGACGGGCAACGCTTGCTGGAGAAACGGCAAGTCGCGGGCCGACAATTGGTCTTGCAGTGCCTTGGTCGCGGTGGACACAACGACCTTGCCGCCGCTCAGGATCGCCGGCACCAAGTACGCCAGCGTCTTGCCGGTACCCGTCGACGCCTGCACGATCAGGTGGCGTTTGGTGTCGATGGCGTGTTCGACAGCGACGGCCATCTCGACCTGGCCGTCACGGACTTCGCCGCCGCCGGGCAGGCGCGCGATCACGTTCGCGAGCGCGCCGACCAGACCTTCCTCCGCCATGAGGCGACCTTACAGACGGGGTGTACGGGTTACTCGGACGGTGGCAGCGGCGTGGGCTGGCCGAGCGTGCCCAGCTGTGACACGTCGCGGGGGAAGAACAGCGAGATCGTCCAGTCGCTGACCACCCGGGACTTGCGGGCGAGGCCCGGCATCATCAGCAGGTGGTACGAGCGGCCCATGAACCACGCCAGCGGGCCGGTGAAGGTCAGCCGTTTGACCTGGGCGACGCCCTGATTGCGCCCGAGCGTCACCGCCAGGCCGCGGTTGCGGTAGCGGAACGCCTTGGGCTCGCCGACGCCGAGCGCGGCGGCGACGTTCTCGGCGGCCACGACGCCCTGGCGTAGGGCGTGCTGCGCGGTGGGCGGGCACGGCTGGCCGTGCTCCGCCGGATCGGGCACCGACGCCGCGTCGCCGATGGCGAAGGCGTCGGGCAGACCGGCGATGCGCAGGTACTCGTCGACGGGCACGCGCCCGCGCCCGTCGACCTCGAGGCCACTGGCGGGGCCGAGCGGGCTGGGCTGCTGGCCGGCGGTCCACACGATGGTGCCCGAGGCGTAGGGCGCCACGGTGCTGGAGGACAGCGTGACGATTCCGTCTTCACAGCTCGTCAGCTGCGTACCGAGGTGCAGCTCGATGCCCTTCGCCCGCAGCTTGCGCTCGGCGTAGCGGGCGAGACGGGCGTCGAGGCCCGGCAGGATCGTGTCGGCGGCCTCGACGAGGACCCAGCGCATGTCGGCCCAGCGCAGCTTCGGATACGACCGCTCGATGGCGTCGCGGGCGAGCGACTCCAACTCGGCCAGCGCCTCGACGCCCGAGTAGCCGCCGCCGATGAAGGTGAAGGTGAGCAGCTGGCGCCGGCGTGACAAGTCCTCGGCGGCATCGGCGGCTTCGAGCTGGCGCAGCACGTGGTTGCGCAGGTAGATGGCGTCGGGCAACGTCTTGAACCCGACGGCGTGCTCGAGCAATCCGGGAATCGGTCGCGTGGTGGGCGTCGAGCCCGGAGAGAACACCAGGCAGCGGTACGCCACTTCGTGCGTGTCGCCGTTGAGGTCGACCACCTTGGCGCGCCGCCCCACCGGGTCGAGCGACGACACCTCCCCGGTGATGACACGCGTGCGCGGCAGGAACTCGCGCAGCGGGATGACGGAGTGACGCGGCTCGAGCGTGCCTGACGCCGCCTCAGGCAGCAGGGGAGAGAAGAGGAAGAAGTTCTCGGGAGCGACGAGCAGCACCCGCTCCGACCGCGCCCGCAGCAGGTGTTCGAG